>NZ_JAKJSQ010000019.1:0-61454 GCF_050337105.1 Aliivibrio kagoshimensis | reverse complement strand
ATTATTTACAGCCTAAAATTTAAAATTGTGTGTTTTTGTAATGTTATTTTTCTTAACAAAATCAAATCCACTGATTTCATCAACAGAAATAGGAATAACTAACGAGATACCTTATAAAAATAGCTGACTTTCAGTAAAACACCGTTTTTATTCGATTTTTTGCACAATTGTAATTTTTCTTCTAAAAATAAGGGTGGGTCGCTTGTTCCTATAAATCGGTCTTTACACAAGAAAATCCTCTCTCTAGGTAAGGGTAAACGATATCGTTTACCCTCCCGCTATTTGTGGCCATATGAACTAACTGGCGTAAAACCTGCATAATAATGAATAACAATGGTTCAACCCCAGATGCACGCTCTCGGTAACTTATTAATTAGCAAAAAGAATACAGTTACTTCACTACGTATAATGCGCAGTATTAGTGCACCAGAACACCAAAATAGTGCGACATGCTGGGCAGTCGCACCATTTAAGTGCAACATGATTTACAAGGATGTAATAATGATAAAAAAGAGTTTCACTTTCTTCGTTGCAATGCTGCCTAGTATTGCATTAGCTGAACAAACGACCCTAGATGGTGCGAATACCGCCTGGATACTCACCTCGACAGCGTTGGTGTTGTTTATGACGCTTCCCGGTCTTGCTCTATTTTATGGCGGTTTGGTTCGCTCAAAAAACGTGCTCTCGATATTAATGCAATGTTTTGCAATTGCTGGGGTTTCGTCTCTATTGTGGCTCTTAATGGGATACAGTTTAGCTTTTTCAGACGGCAACGCATTCATTGGCGACCTGTCAAAAGTCATGCTGATGGAGATCGGGCGAGATACGTTATCAGGAGATATCCCTGAATCGTTATTCATGTTGTTCCAGATGACATTCGCTGTGATTACTCCCGCTTTGATCATAGGTGGCTTTGCAGAACGAATGAAATTTTCCGCTGTATTGTTATTCAGTGCCATATGGTTAATTGCGGTGTATGTTCCTGTTACCCACTGGGTCTGGGGCGGTGGTTGGTTAGCCAAAATGGGCGTTTATGATTTTGCTGGCGGTATTGTTGTTCATATTACGGCTGGAGTCGCAGCATTAGTTGCAGCAATCGTCATTGGTCCAAGAAAGGGCTTTCCCAAAGTGGCCATGCCTCCTCATAATATGACCATGACCATTACTGGTGCAGGCATGCTTTGGGTGGGATGGTTTGGCTTCAATGGTGGCAGTGCTTTAGGTGCAAATGGCGATGCTGCTATGGCGATGCTTGTTACCCATATATCCTCTGCCACGGGCGCACTGGTTTGGATGACGATTGAGTGGAAGCGTTTTGGTAAACCAAGCGCACTTGGTGCCGTTACGGGTATGGTCGCAGGGCTAGGTACTATTACACCAGCATCCGGTTTTGTTGGCCCCGGTGGCGCACTTATCATTGGTTTATCTGCAGGTATCGTCTGCTTTATAGCGACACATTACATTAAACGCGTGTTAAAAATCGATGATAGCCTAGATGTTTTTCCTGTCCATGGCGTGGGTGGTATTTTAGGGTCGATTTTGGTCGGGGTCTTCGCCTCTACCGAATTGGGTGTGTTCAGCGGCTTTGGATTTGCTGAAGGGATTAGCTCAATAGGAGGACAGTTACAGGTTCAATTGATCGGTGTAGTGGCAACCATTGTTTATACTGCCGTTGTGACTTTCCTTATCCTGAAACTGGTTGGCTTATTTACCCCACTTCGTGTCACTGAAGAGGAAGAGATTGAAGGCCTAGATATCAGCTCTCATGAAGAGAAAGGCTACAATTTATAATAAAAAAAGCGGACACGCTCGTGTCCGCCTCTCTCGACTCAAATACCATTCACAATAACACCGCGACAGAATTAGAACTCAAACAGCCATTGACTGATCAATAGGTCACTGTTCAAGCCGTTATTGGATTGAAGTTGATCACGCAGAATATTCAATGCTTGATATTGTGAGTAGACTTGGTTCACTGTTAACTTGGCTGCCAATACCTCTATAATCGCCTCACACTCATCATGAACCAGATGACTTTTAATACCCTGCTGCACTTTTTGCACATCAAGCAGTAAGTAACTCAACCAGAGTAAAGAACGATTTGGCTCTTTAACCATACACGCCATTAATTCACTAAATCTCTGTTGTTCTGAGTCGATATACTCAGAGAATTTAGCAATCAACGTTTCATGTAATGCTTTATGTTTATTTTGATAGTAATCAACAACGGTTAGCGGAAATCCGCCACAAATTCGCACTGCTTGTTTGCTCGCTTGCAGATTGTGGTCTTGCTGAATCCATTGAATGGTTGTCGCTTCATCAACAATGGGCAAGCTCCAACTGCTACAGCGACTCACAATGGTGGGTAATAGTGAATGCTGACTGGATGCCAATAAAATAAATTGGCAACTTTGCGGTGGCTCCTCTAAGGTTTTTAAAATAGCATTGGCTGCTGCTTCATTCATACAATCAGCAGGATCAATGACTATTACTCGCTTACCATTAAACTGTGAAGACTCCCATGCCCAGTGGTTACACTGTCGGATCTGTTCAACCGTGATATTCTTCCCCTCTTTTTCAGGGATTAACCAATGCAGATCAGGATGGTTTCCTGATTGAGACAGTTCACAACTGTGACACATTCCACAAGGCTCAAGGCCGGGTGTTTGGCAAAGCAAAGTGCGAGCTAAACGTGTAACAACCCTCTCTCGCCCAGTCCCTTCAGGCATCGCGCAAAGCAGAGCATGAGGCAGTCTATCTTGTATAATTAACTGCTGCCACTGTTGCCATATCAGTTGCTGCCAAGGAAATAGTTTAGTGTCCATCATATAACCAATTGTCGTTAAGCGTTATGTGTTAAAAGCCACTGTGTTAGCGCTTGTTGAATATCATGCCCAACCTGTTCTATGCCTTGACTCGCATCAATCGTAATGATCGAATCGTCTTGCTCAGCAAATTCCAAATATCGTTCACGAGTACGGTCAAAAAAATCGACCTGCATCTGTTCAATACGATCTAATGCGCCACGTAACCTTGCTCTTTCAAGCCCAATTCTAGGGTCTAAATCCATGTAAATGGTTAAATCCGGTTTAAAGTCGCCTAATACGGTATCACGTAAGTTAAGCATCACGGCTTTATCAAAACCACGCCCCCCACCTTGGTAGGCTTGTGATGACAAATCGTGACGATCTCCAACGACCCAGCACCCCTTGGCTAATGCTGGTTTAATGACATTATCTACCAGTTGAATTCGAGCAGCATAAAGCAGTAACAATTCGGCCATATCAGTAAGTGGCTCGTCTGGGTGCCCCTCTTTGACCAGTGCTCTCATCTGCTCAGCCAGTGGCGTTCCGCCAGGCTCACGAGTGGTCACTAAATCGGATATACCTTGTGCTTTTAATGTAGAGAGCACGAGATTAATTGCCGTGCTCTTACCCGCGCCTTCAAGGCCTTCGATTACTATAAACTTTGCCATTATTGGTTTCTCAATTTATTTAAATAGACTCTGACGGCTCGGTTGTGTTCAACCAGTGACTTACTGAACGTATGCCCTCCATCACCACTTGCCACAAAGTACAGGTACTTACTGGTTTCTGGGTTAACCGCTGCGCGGATAGAGGCTTCACCAGCCATTGCAATCGGTGTGGGCGGAAGGCCAAAGATAGTATAGGTATTATAAGGGGTAGGCCTGCGTAAATCGCTTTTTCGGATATTGCCAGTATACGCTTCGCCCATGCCATATATCACAGTAGGATCCGTTTGTAATCGCATTCGTCTATTTAAACGATTCACAAACACAGAGGATATTCGACGTCGCTCACCATGTATTGCCGTCTCTTTTTCAATGATCGATGCTAACGTTAATGCTTCATACTGGTTTGCTAACGGCAGTGATTCCATTTTTTCAGACCAGGCACTCTCTAAAACGTCATTTAGGGCTTTGTGCGCTCGTTTCAATATGGCTAAATCTGTAGTGCCAGCCGTATACGCATAGGTCTCAGGGAGAAAAAGCCCTTCCAGTTTCTCTCTTTCAATACCTAGCTCTGTGGCTATTTCAGCTTCAGATTGGTCACCAATGGTATGCTCTAAGCCCTCTTTGGTTTTTAAAAGCGTTAACCATTCTGAGAAGCGACTCCCTTCGACAAAAGTGATTGAAAACTGATGCTCCTGCCCCGCCCCCACTAATTCGAGAAGCTCTCTGACCGTTACCTCTTTTTCAACCCAGTACGTACCTGTTTTAATATCCATCAGATCCGGAGCAACTCGGTTCACAAAACGTGCCCACTTAATATTTGAAATCAATTCTTGCTCTGAGAGTTGATTAAGAAGGCGACGAGCCGTCGTCCCTGACTTCACTTCAAGCAGTTGTGATTGTTCTAAACGTACTGGCTGTTCAATAAAAGCTAATACTTGTTGATAGCTCCAAAAAAGAGTAGCAAAAAGGATGGATAATAGAACAACAAGTAAAATAGTGACTTTCTTTAACACTGAGATAATTTCTCCTGAAATAGAGCGGTAATGCTAGAAGATTGATAGCTGTGGTTGGCAATTTTCACTACCGGGACAACCCCCATTAATGCATTCGTCATAAACACTTCATCTGCGTGATAGAGTTCATCAATCGCGGCTTCTACTCTCTTCATTTTAATATCGAGCTCGGAAGCAAAGTGGGTGATTTTGGCTCGTAGTATACCTGCTACGCCCGCTTGATTTAACAAAGGGGTGTAAAGAATTTGGTCTTTTACCCAGAATATATTGGAAGCGGATGTTTCGATGACGTTGTTTGCGATGTCTAACACAACACAATCGACGACACCTAATGATGAAACCTCTTGTTTAATCAGAACCTGTTCCAATCGATTATTGTGTTTTAGGCCAGCTAAAAGCGGATTAAGCCCAAGCAGAGTTTTACAGACACCGAGCTCAACGCCTTCACTTTGCCATCGTAGATAGTGTTCAGGATAGTCAAACGCCGATATCACAACTTGAGTATCATGACACCCTTCGCTGGAATACCCTCTTCCCCCAGTCCCTCTACTAATGAGTATCTTGATCCCCATTAATGGCTTATCACTTATTAACTGCTTAACCCAACCCTCAACTTGATGCCAATCAGGCTGCTCAATTGATAGCCTTTCGGTCGTGCTCTGTAATCTGTTGAGATGCAGTGGCCAAAACTGTACCTGGCCCTCTTTCACCAACATCGTAGTGAAACAGCCATCACCATATTGAAAGGAACGATCGGATAGTTGAGTCGATTGCTGCTTAACACCATTAATGAGATACATTCGTCTCCCCTAAATAAAAAAGCGGTTTGATGTAATACACCAAACCGCTGATTATAATTTATTTTGCTGCTATTTAATTACATCTTTTTAAAGATAAGTGCGCCGTTAGTACCACCAAAACCAAATGAGTTACATACTGCATACTCAAGAGCAACTTGACGAGCTTCACCAGGCACATAATCCAAATCACAACCTTCATCAGGGTTATCAAGATTAATTGTCGGTGGAACCGCTTGGTCAACCAGACTCATTGCCGTAATAATCGCTTCTACAGAACCGGCAGCACCCAAAAGGTGTCCTGTCATCGATTTTGTTGAAGAGACCATAACACTATTCGCTGATTCACCTAAAGCACGTTTAATACCAAGGGTTTCAGCAACATCACCCGCAGGAGTTGATGTACCGTGTGCATTAACATAACCAATTTTATCAGTATTGATGCCAGCATCACGAATCGCGGCTTCCATGGCTAACGCACCACCAGAACCATCGGCACTAGGTGATGTCATGTGATAAGCGTCGCCACTCATGCCAAAACCAACTAATTCACAATAAATTTTGGCGCCACGAGCTTTAGCGTGTTCATACTCTTCCACAACCATCATGCCCGCACCGTCACCCAGTACAAAACCGTCACGATCTTTGTCCCATGGGCGAGAAGCGGCCTGTGGGTCATCGTTACGTGAAGAGAGCGCTTTCGCTGCTGCAAATCCGCCCATCCCTAGAGGAGTCGATGCTTTTTCAGCACCACCCGCTAACATTGCATCTGCGTCACCATAGGCGATCATACGTGCCGCGTGACCAATGTTATGAAGGCCTGTTGTACACGCTGTGGAGATAGCGATATTTGGACCACGTAAACCATGCATAATAGACATGTGACCTGCGATCATATTCACTATGGTCGAAGGGACGAAAAAGGGGCTAATTTTACGAGGGCCTTTATCTATCATTGCTTGGTGAGCAGTTTCAATTAAGCCAATACCACCAATACCCGATCCGATAGCCACACCGATACGGTGAGCATTCTCTTCATTAACTTCAATACCAGAATCTTTAAATGCTTGCGTTCCCGCAGCGACACCGTACTGGATGAAAAGATCCATCTTACGAGCATCTTTTTTAGTCATGTACTCTTCGCAGTTAAAATCTTTTACTAGACCTGCAAATTTAGTACTGAAGTTGGTGGTATCAAAATGTTCAATGGTGCTGATACCGCTTTGACCGGCTAGGAGTGCTTTCCACGATGCTTCAACGGTATTTCCTACCGGTGAGAGCATACCCATGCCTGTGATTACTACACGACGCTTGGACACGATAAATTCTCCGGAAATTGTTTTAATAGAAAGGGGTTTGTTACGATATAAAAAACTCAGGCGGTCAAGGAGACCGCCTGGGATTGTTTCTTACTGTGCGCTAGTAACGTAGTCAATAGCAGCTTGAACAGTTGTGATTTTCTCAGCTTCTTCGTCTGGAATCTCAGTGTCGAACTCTTCTTCAAGAGCCATTACTAGCTCAACTGTGTCTAGAGAATCAGCACCTAGGTCGTCAACAAATGAAGCTTCGTTTTTAACTTCAGCTTCGTCTACGCCAAGTTGCTCAACAATGATTTTTTTTACGCGTTCGATGATGTCGCTCATTTTTTCTTTTCCTTTACAGAGTCGCTGAATATGCGATATTTGCTGTATTTTATTCAAAAATTAGAAAGTTGCAAGTGCCTGTGAGCTGGTCGAACCACGAAATTGAATGTAATCCGCCAACAAATAGCCCTAACTTGACCTAAATCACAGGTCAATTAACTTTCCAGCTTAAACCATGTACATTCCACCGTTTACATGCAGGGTTTCACCTGTAATGTATGCGGCTTCTGGTGACGCTAAAAATGCAACGGCTGCTGCAATTTCTTTTGGATCGCCAAGACGACCAGCTGGTACTGATGATAGTGTCGCAGCTCGTTGCTCATCATTCAAGGCTTTCGTCATATCTGTTTCAATAAATCCAGGAGAAACAGTATTGACCGTCACACCACGAGAAGCAACTTCACGGGCTAAAGATTTAGTAAAACCGATAACACCGGCCTTTGCTGCAGCGTAGTTTGCTTGACCTGCATTCCCCATCGTACCGACGACAGAGCCAACATTAACAATACGTCCACAGCGCTTTTTCATCATGCCACGCATGACCGCTTTAGATAGGCGAAAGATAGACGTTAGGTTGGTATCCATAATGTCTTGCCATTCATCATCTTTCATACGCATCAGCAAGTTGTCACGAGTAATACCCGCATTATTAATTAAAATATCTAACTCACCAAACTCTGCTTTGATGTTTTTAAGCACCTCTGCAACAGAATCTGCTGATGTGACATTTAATGCCAACCCTTTACCATTGTCACCAAGGTAAGTGCTGATCGCTTGTGCGCCACTTTCAGATGTTGCGGTACCGATAACAGTAGCACCACGTTCAACGAGTAGCTCAGCAATCGCACGGCCGATACCACGGCTCGCACCTGTTACGAGTGCAACTTGACCTTCAAGGCTCATTACATTTCCCCTTTTAAAAATTACTTCGCCGCTGCTAAACCAGCAGGGTCATTGACCGCTGCTGCACTTAGAGAGCGTTCGATACGTTTTGTAAGACCCGTTAATACTTTACCTGGTCCCATTTCAAATAGTTGCTCAACGCCATCCGCTGCCATTTTTTCGACGATTTCAGTCCAGCGTACTGGGCTATACAGTTGACGAACTAATGCTTGTTTAATTAACTCTGGATCCGTTTCCGCAATCACATCAACATTGTTAATCACTGCAATGTTAGGCGTATTGAACGTTAACTCAGTTAATTTTTCCGCTAACATATCTGCCGCAGGTTGCATTAATGCACAATGAGAAGGGACAGAGACTGGTAATGGAAGTGCTCGTTTAGCCCCTGCTTCTTTACATAGAATGCCGGCACGCTCTACAGCGTCTTTATTCCCAGCGATAACAACCTGTCCTGGTGAATTAAAATTCACAGGAGAAACGACTTCCCCTTGAGCAGCCTGTTCACACGCTTTGGTAATTGCCTCATTGTCGAGACCAATAATGGCATACATAGCACCAACACCAGCTGGTACCGCTTGCTGCATTAATTGTCCACGTAACTCAACCAACTTTAGCGCCTCTTTAAAATCGATAACACCTGCACATACTAAGGCTGAGTACTCGCCCAAGCTATGTCCTGCAATCATAGTAGGCTGTGCTAAACCTTGCTCATTCCAGACACGCCAGATAGCAACCGATGCGGCTAAAAGGGCTGGTTGAGTACGAAAGGTTTGATTTAAATCTTCTACTGGGCCATCTTGAATCAGTGACCATAGATCATAACCCAACGCATCAGAAGCTTCGGAAAAAGTGTGATTTACACTTTCAAACTGCTGTGCTAATTCTGCAAGCATACCAATGGCTTGAGAGCCTTGGCCTGGAAATACAATTGCAAACTTACTCATTATTTTTTCCTATTTAAACGTCACCAAAAGCATTTGGTCTGCATTTAGCAAGACTATTCGAGTCTCTCGAGTAGTATTTTTTCTAAACGATCACTGATTCGAGTTGGAATCTGTCGCTTAACTTCATGAACTGCCTCTCCAATTGCATTAACATATGCAGTTACATCAGCACTTCCGTGACTCTTTATTACAATGCCACGCAATCCTATCAGACTTGCACCATTGTACTGGTCGGGGTTCAGCTTTTTGAAATTATTAATTAAATCTTTAAACAGCCATTTAGCAACCAGCTGTTTAAATGGGGAATTTGATAGTTGTTTTTTAAGCTGCTCTTGAAAAAGGTGAGCAACCCCTTCACTACTTTTCAAACTGACGTTACCGACAAAACCTTCACAGACAATCACATCTGCTCGATCTTTATAGAGTTGATCGCCTTCGACATAACCGATGTAATGAATTTCAGAGCAGGTAGACAACATTTCAGAACAGCGCTTTACGAGGTCGTTGCCTTTGATCTCCTCTTCTCCAATATTGAGAAGAGCGACTTTCGCTTTACGTCCTAGCTCTTGTTCTGCAAGTTCTGCCCCCATCACTGCAAATTGAAATAGGGAGTCGGCGTCACACGATGCATTTGCCCCTAGGTCCAATAACCAAGTCTTCTTGCCTGATTTAGTTGGCAGCGCAGAGACCAATGCCGGTCTTTCAACACCCGGTAACTGCTTTAACGTTAACCGAGAGAGCGCCATTAAAGCACCCGTATTACCACCACTTACGCATGCGTCAGCATCCCCTTGGGCAACTAAATCTAAAGCGAGCCTCATCGAGGTACCTTTACTGTGCCTTAATGCTTGGGATGGACGTGTTGAGTTTTCAATGACACTGTCGCTATGTACAATGGTCAATCGGGAGGTATCAAGGTGGTTAACATGTGATAGCTGCTCAGTAATCTCAGTGTGATTACCGATGACGGTTATTTCTAGCTCTGGGAATAGTGACAATGCCTGCACGATGGCAGGCACTGTTACGCAAGGACCAAAGTCCCCACCCATCGCATCAACTGCAATGGAAGGAATCAACAAGGGCAAACCTTATTTGTTGATAACCTTGCGGCCACGGTAGAAACCGTCAGCTGTGATGTTGTGACGAAGGTGAGTTTCGCCACTTGTTGAATCTACAGAAAGCGCTTCAGTAGTCAACGCATCGTGTGAACGACGCATACCACGGTGTGAGCGTGATTTTTTGCTTTTTTGTACAGCCATGGATTTTACTCCTAATTATCTTGCTTTAAATTTTTTAAAACATCAAAGGGATTCGGTTTCTCTTCCTCTTCAGGAATTTCACCAAATACCAAATTGTTCGATTTAACCTGACAGTCTTTCATATCGTGCATCGGTATTTGAGGCAACGCCAGTAAGAATTCATCTTCGATAAGATCGATTAGATCCAACTCACCAAATTCATTTAACTCTACTAACTCATACTCTTCAGGTACAAGCTCTGCCTTTTCATCGCTATAGAAAGGCGTGCAGAGAAACGAAACATCACAGTGATGATCGAAGTTTTCATTACAGCGTTGACATTCCAACGATACCTGTACGTTAGCTTTACCAGAGATAACGTTAAGTCGTTGTTCATCAACCTTGAACGACATTGTGACATCAGAGTCACTTTTTACACCTTCGGTCGCATCGGCTAAACGCTTAAAAAGACTGGCTTGGATGTAACCATCTAGGTCAAGTCTTTTTTGAGCAGTACGAGCTGGATCGACCGTTCGTGGTAATTTTACCTTTTGCATAGGGCGCGCATATTATCTTTGTATGGAGTTTTAGTCAAAGAAAAAGGAACAAAATCTTGTGCTTTTTCATCTTATTTTCATGTTATAAATAAAAAATGATATTTACTCTATTTCTGGACCCCCTATGAAACCTAGGATCATTCTCGCTTCTACTTCAACGTTTAGGCAATCAATTTTTCAGAAGTTACATCTGCCATTTGAGTCTATTGCTCCAAATTGCGATGAAACCCCCTACCCTGAAGAGACTGCAGAGAATCTAGTGAAACGACTTTCTGAAACTAAAGCTCGTTCTTGTAAAATAAACCGTGAACATGCTCTGGTTATTGGTTCTGATCAAGTGTGTGTTGTGAATAATCAAATTATTGGCAAACCACACACTCGCGAAAATGCAATCAAACAGCTTACTGCCGCTAGTGGAAGAGCCGTCACCTTCTATACAGGACTCTCTTTATACAACACCCATACTGATCACTGCCAAACAGTTTGTGAACCCTTTATTGTCCACTTTAGAACCTTAACTGAACAACAGATCCGTTATTATGTCGATAAAGAGCAGCCATTCAACTGCGCTGGAAGCTTCATGTGTGAAGGACTCGGTATTGCGCTGTTTGAACGTTTAGAGGGTAAAGACCCTAACGCTTTGATTGGCCTTCCACTTATCTCTTTGATCGATCTTTTAGACACTGAGGGTATTACAACCCTCAGTTAATCTAGCGTTAGAGCGGTAAGTGTTGTAGCTCAACAATCGAATCAATAACTGCAACGGGCCGATACTGGCTTAGTATTTCAGCGCTGTGTACCCCCCAGGTGATACCGATAACGTCCACACCAGCATTATTGGCCAGTTTCATATCGTGACTGGTATCACCAACCATTACGGCTTCATGGGCCTCAATGTTAAGTTCGGATAAAATCTCATTCAACATTAAGGGATCCGGTTTAGATCGTGTTTCATCAGCACAACGGGTCGTAGTAAACCAGTGGCTCATTTCAGACTCTTGTAATACACGGTCTAGTCCATTACGACTCTTACCTGTCGCTACCGCTATCTGTTTATTTTGCTGCTGTAACCATGATAAAACTGGCATCACACCGTTATAGAGCGTGCTTGGGGTCATATCGTGGGTAATAAACTGTGCTTTGTAGTGCTCGGCCCACTGCTGAAAAAGATCGCTCGATTGTTCGCTATATAGGTGTTCAAAACATTTTTCTAAGCTCAAGCCTATCACCTGCTTAAGATCATCAAAGCCATGTTTTGGTAAACCGCATAAGTCTGCAGACGTTGATAAGCACGATACGATTCGATTTACCGAATCCATTAACGTGCCATCCCAATCAAAAATAACCAATTTATACTTACTCAGCATGACTACTTCACTCCTACTCAGACATCTGTCTCAATTTTTTCAAAGCCACTTCCAACTTATTTTCCATCGGTGCATCGATACTCATTAGCTGATCGGTGCCAGGATGAGTAAAGCGGATATTGGCTGCGTGCAAAAAGAGTCTATCTAGCCCTACTTTCGAGGTATAGGCATCAAAACGACGATCGCCATAACGATCATCCCAAGCAATTGGGTGTCCAGTATATTGCGCGTGCACTCGAATCTGATGGGTTCGGCCTGTAATTGGGCTCGCTTGAACTAACGTCGCCTGTTGAAAACGCTCGAGCACCTTAAAGCGAGTTTCAGACTCTTTACCATTCGGATTTACTCTTACAATACTGTTCACTTCATTTTTAAGAAGAGGTGCATCCACCTTTTTACAGGTTGACTTCCACTCACCCATCACTAAAGCAAGATAGTACTTTTGCACCGTTTTATTGCGAAACTGCTCTTGTAAACGTCTTAATGCAGACCGCTTTTTGGCAATCAGTAATATTCCTGAGGTATCCCTATCGATACGGTGTACTAACTCCAAAAATCGCGCGTCTGGACGTAAGGCTCTCAATGCTTCAATAGCACCAAATTTAAGTCCACTCCCGCCATGTACCGCCGTCCCGGAAGGCTTGTTGAGCACTAATATGAGGTCATCCTCATAAATAATGCACTGCTCAAGCTCAGCGACTCGATTCAGCTTGGTATTGGGCAAGACCTGTTCATTCGATTCAGGGATTTTTACTGGTGGAACTCGAACCGTATCCCCATCTTGTAATTTATACTCAGGCTTAATTCGCCCTTTGTTTACACGAACTTCACCTTTACGGATGATTCGATAAATCATACTTTTAGGTACGTTTTTTAATCTGGCAAGGAGAAAGTTATCAATCCGTTGCCCGGCAAAATCATCGTCAATGTCGACAAATTGCACTTTAGGCTTATCTTCATTCATGCGGCATATTCTACCATGACTTTCTCAGATCCGTCCTCAAATACTCATTATTGACATTTATTTCTAACTTTCGACTACAGCAGGATTGCTGCTGTATGGCCTCCCTGTTATAGTTGCTGCTGAAAATAGGCCAAGTGCTTATTTTTTGTGCAAGCTGAACAAGCAAACACCAAAAACAAACAATAAACACACAGCTCACAGACTTAGATGCCGCATTAGGCGTAAGACATCAAAGACAGTGAGCATTTTTTGCTTGTCAACCGCACACCTTTATTCGATGTATTTTAGACAACCGTAAAATGGCGGTTCTACTGTGTCAAAATGGACACTGTTTATCTGTATGCGTCCTCGAGCATCCCTGATTTCCAGCCGTGAGGCTGCACTAGTATCAGCCTTGGGATCTGACGCCGTTGATTGAAGTTATGTTGGTTAGGCAAGTAACAACACAATTGTAAATGAGATTGAAAAATGAAAAGAATGTTGATCAACGCAACTCAAAAAGAAGAGTTGCGCGTCGCATTAGTTGATGGCCAGCGCTTATTCGACCTAGATATCGAAAGCCCTGGACACGAATCTAAGAAAGCAAATATATATAAAGGCCGTATCACCCGTATCGAACCAAGCTTAGAAGCTGCGTTTGTCGATTATGGCGCTGAACGTCATGGTTTCCTTCCTTTAAAAGAGATTGCAAAAGAGTACTTTCCATCAGGATACACCTACCAAGGCCGACCTAATATACGTAACGTATTAAAAGAAGGTCAGGAAGTTATCATCCAAGTTGAAAAAGAGGAACGTGGTAACAAAGGTGCTGCGTTAACTACTTTTATTTCACTTGCAGGTAGCTACCTAGTTCTGATGCCAAACAACCCTCGTGCTGGTGGTATTTCACGTCGAATCGAAGGGGATGAAAGAACAGAATTAAAAGCAGCATTAAGCACTCTTGAGCTCCCTCAAGGTATGGGTTTAATTGTTCGTACTGCTGGTGTTGGTAAATCTGCTGAAGAGCTTGAGTGGGATCTAAACGTTCTACTTAATCATTGGAAAGCCGTTAAAACCGCTTCTGAATCTAATGTCGCTCCTTTCCTTATTCACCAAGAGAGCAATGTAATTGTTCGCGCAATTCGTGATTATCTACGTCGTGATATTGGTGAAATACTGATTGATAGCCCGACTATTTTCGAACGCGCTAAACAGCACATCCAGCTTATTCGTCCAGATTTTCTGTCACGTGTTAAGCAGTATGAAAGTGATATTCCACTATTCAGCCACTTCCAAATTGAGAGTCAAATTGAATCTGCATTTGAACGCGAAGTTCGTCTTCCGTCAGGTGGTTCGATTGTTATTGACCCAACAGAAGCACTAACGTCTATCGATATCAACTCTGCTCGTGCAACAAAAGGCAGTGATATTGAAGAGACCGCATTGAATACCAACCTAGAAGCTGCCGATGAAATTGCTCGTCAACTTCGACTGCGTGACCTAGGTGGATTGGTTGTTATCGATTTCATTGATATGACACCAATTCGCAACCAACGTGAAGTGGAGAACCGTCTGCGTGATGCAGTACGTGTTGACCGTGCACGTGTGCAAATTGGTCGTATCTCTCGCTTTGGTTTACTTGAGATGTCTCGTCAACGCTTGAGCCCTTCTCTGGCTGAAGCAAGCCATCACATTTGTCCTCGTTGTACGGGTACGGGCGTGGTTCGCGATAATGAATCACTGGCTCTATCTGTTCTACGTTTAATTGAAGAAGAGTCATTAAAAGACAACAGTTCACAAGTCCTTGCCGTTGTTCCTGTGCCTATTGCTTCATATCTGCTCAACGAAAAGCGTCGCTCTGTTCAGCATATTGAAAAATATCACAACGTACGCGTCATTATCGTTCCAAATTCTGAAATGGAAACGCCTCACTTTGAAGTGGTTCGTTTACGTGATGGTGAAGAGCACAACATTCTTTCGTACATGTTACCGAAACGAATTGATGCGATAAAAGAAGCAGAAGCTAAAGAACCAGCAGCAGTTGAAACCGTAGTGAGAAAACGTGAAGAGCCAGTTTTACAAGGCTTTACCGCTCCTATCGAATCAGCACCGGTTGTTACTCCGGACCCCGTTGCTAAGCCTGCTGCATCACAAACACCAGCTCAACCAGGACTGATTAGCCGCTTCTTTAAAGCTGTGACTAACTTCTTGGGTGATGACGCTCCTGAAAAAGAGATCGTTGAAGAGAAGAAAGAGGAAAAACCTCAGCAGACTCGTTCGCGCAACAATCGCAACAATCGTGATCGTAACAGCCGTAATGGCCGTGATCGTGATAACCGTAATAATCGCGATCGTAACAGCTCTCAACGTAAAAACAGTCAAGGCAACTCTGACGATAAAGATGGCAGAGCTGACAACAATACAGAGCAAACTGAAAAGCGTAACGACAAACGTCGCAATGAGCGAAACAATCGTAACGACAAAAACAGAACTCAGCCTAAAGCGAAACGTGAGTTAGCGGAACAAGGTCAGAAACTTGCAGCAGAAGCGCAAGAAAAAAGTGACTCTACCTCTGCTCAAAAAGAGAAGACCGTTCAACTAAAACAGCGTCGCCAACGTCGTAAACTGAATAAGAAAATCCGTACAGGTGAAGAGAGTTCAGTTGAAGAGGTGGTCGCGCCAGTCGCAGTAACCGAAACTCAAGAGCCTAAGAAAGAACGTAAAGAGGGTCGTCGAAATCGTCGTTCTCCGCGTCACTTGCGCTCTAGTGGTCAACGTCGTCGTCATGAAAAGCAGCCTGTGAACCCAGCTAAACTGAGTTCTGGTGTCGCGTCTCCTGAGATGGCAATGGGTAAAGTTTGGCCTAACTTTGTTCCCCCTAAAGTCATTCAAGCGGAAGCTCCAGAGCAAGATACAACAACGGTTGTAGAAGATGTTGCTCAGGTTGAAGTGCCAGCCCAACTTGGTGGTGTTACTTCTCCTGAAATGTCGATGGGTAAAATCATTATTGTACCTTCAGAGGCAATCACTGAAACTCCTGTTATCGCCGAAGTTGTAGTTGAAGTCCCTGTCGTTGAAGCTGTTGTAGAGCCTGTCGCCGAAACGATTGTTGAAGAGACAGTGCTACCAGAGGTTACTGTTGAATCAACGGAAGTGATCACTGACGCACCAGCCAAAACAGCTGAAACAGTTGACGTTGCCCCAGTTGCTGATGAGGTTAAGCCTGAACCAAGAGTTCAATCTCATGTCACATCACCAATGACTAAAGCGCCAGGGCCACAAGACACACTAGCAATTAATATTGTCGCTGCTGATTTCCGTGAAGAGCGTTTAGAAGCTCGTCAAGCAGGAAGCCAAACGGCAACGAATCAAGCAACAACTGGAATGGCTAAACCAAAAGCCTACTAGTTTGATTATGCTAACAGTATGAAAGTGAGTTAATAATCTAAAGCCATGCACACAGCATGGCTTTTTTATTAATCTTTAATCACCCTATAATCTCACTGAATATATGGTTGAAGTTATCAACAGTTTTCTGTAGGATTCGCCGCTTTATAGAGTCTATACTTTAACCATTCACCCGTTTGGGATCACTTAGAAGATAATTATTTAATGTTTGAATTTCCGCAATTTTCACATCACTCCGTTAAGAATGATGTCCTTTCCGGTTTAACCGTAGCACTTGCCCTGGTTCCTGAAGCCGTGGCTTTTGCTTTTGTGGCTGGTGTCGATCCAATGGTTGGCTTATACGCTGCTTTTATCGTAGGTTTAATCACCTCACTGTTTGGCGGTCGTCCGGGCATGATATCTGGTGCTACTGGTGCGATGGCAGTTGTAATGGTTAGCTTGGTCTCGGTTCACGGCGTACAGTATCTATTTGCGGCCATTCTACTCGCCGGTATTTTCCAAATCAGTGCTGGGCTATTTAAACTGGGTAAATTCATACGCATGGTACCTCATCCTGTGATGATTGGTTTTGTAAACGGCCTGGCTATTGTTATCTTCTTAGCCCAATTAGGCCAATTCAAAGCTCCGAATGCTGCCGGTGACATAACCTGGCTTAGCAGTCAGCCTATGATGATAATGTTAGGCTTAGTCGCTCTGACTATGTTCGTTATCCACTTTCTTCCAAAAGTGACCACAGCGGTACCCTCTTCATTGGTTGCGATTGTCGGTGTAACCCTGTTGGTTCAGTTACTCGGTTTAGATACGCGTACTGTTGTCGACTTTCTGAAAACAATGAGTGGCGATGAAGCTGCAACACTCGCAGGTAGCTTACCCACCTTTGCAATGCCAATTGTTCCATTTACCCTTGAAACATTACACATTATTTTGCCATACGCACTTATCCTTGCTGCCATTGGCTTAATTGAGTCTCTACTTACCTTAACTGTTATTGATGAAATGACAGGGACTCGCGGACAGAGTAACCGCGAGTGTATTGGTCAAGGTGCTGCCAACATTACGTGTTCTATGTTTGGTGCCATGGGTGGCTGTGCGATGATTGGTCAATCAATGATCAACGTAAACTCTGGTGGTCGTGGACGTCTCTCAGGTTTTACCGCAGCCATTGCTCTACTCTGCTTCATTCTTTTTGCTTCAAGCCTAATTGAAATGATTCCACTCGCCGCTTTAGTTGGTGTGATGTTTATGGTCGTTATTGGTACTTTTGAGTGGGCAACCTTTAAACTGGCACGCCGTGTACCTAAGCAGGATTTCTTTGTCATTGTTTTAGTTACCATCGTTACGGTATTAACTGACTTAGCCATCGCGGTTGGAGTTGGCGTTATTGTTTCTGCACTGATGTTTGCTTGGGAACATGCAAAACACATCTACGCAAGCAGCTCTATCAATGACGAAGGCTCAAAAGTGTATGAGATTAATGGACCTATCTTCTTCGGTTCAGCAGCTAACTTCTTAGAACTATTTGACAGCAAAAACGACCCGGATGATGTTATCGTGGATTTTGCAAAATCACGTGTCACTGATCACTCTGCGATAGAAGCAATAGAAACCATTGCTGAACGATACTCTAATGTAGGCAAAACACTGCACCTTCGTCACTTAAGCCAAGATTGTCGAGCGCTTTTACATAAGGCTGGCAGTTTAGTTGAGATCAATGTAAAAGAAGATCCAACCTACAAAGTGGTTACTGATACCTTAGCATAATACAAAAATGGCCAGTATTAACTGGCCATTTTTTTAACTCAACAGTGACAGATCTTCTGTTAGATAAACTGCTTCAATACTGCCTGACTGCCCTCTTCAATTAAATCGATAACCAACTCAAACCCTTTTGGACCACCATAATAGGGGTCAGGGATCTCTTGCCTGTCTGAATCTAAGAAGCTCAGAAACAATTTTAATTTATGTTGGTGTTCTAAGGGACAGACATCATAAAGATCCGCTAAATTTGCCTTGTCTGATGCCAAGATAAGATCATAATTATGGAAATCTTTTTGTGTAATCTTTCGAGATTTAATCCCTTTGAAACTGTAACCTCTCTTTTCACCTGCCGCGACCGACCTAGGATCAGGACGGTGACCTAGACGATGACCAACTGTTCCAGCAGAATCTACCTTTACTGATACATTATTCTCTTTCGCTTTTGCCCTTAAGACCGCTTCTCCTGTTGGTGAACGACAGATATTTGCCATACAAACCACTAAAATTTTATTCATTATTTCTTCTTTTCTTAACGGCGATCTTCATAGGATCTATTGTTTTAATTCACTATTCAATTATCAATCCTCAATTATGAGATCAGGATAAGCGAGCCAGGCGAAATAGTCTTATTTCCCCTCACTATTATCACTGTTTTACTTGCGAATCTGAAGCTTCTACACCACTATTGAGCCATCACTGTTATTCAAGGAAACACTCCCATGGAAGATAAAGAGAGCCGTCACGCAACACGACAACAAAAGGTCAAAGAGAAAGTTGACGAACGCATTGCTGCTGCTCAACATGAAAAAGGTCTGTTACTGATCATCACCGGGAATGGTAAAGGGAAGTCTACCGCTGGTTTTGGTGTGGTAGCTCGTGCAACAGGCCATGGGCAAACCTGCGCGGTTGCACAGTACATTAAAGGAACATGGGACTGCGGTGAAAGAAACCTATTAGAGCGTAATGGTGTGGTATTTCATGTAATGGAAACAGGATTTACTTGGGAAACACAAGATAAAAGTTCTGATACTCTTGCTGCTCAAAAGGTATGGCAAGAGTGCAAATCAATGTTAGCGGATGAAAGTATTGATGTAATATTACTTGATGAGCTGACCTATATGATCAGTTATGACTATATTTCACTTGATGAAGTGGTTGAAGCACTCAACAATCGACCAACACATCAATCCGTCATCATTACCGGGCGTGGCGCACATCGTGCACTTACCGACATGGCAGATACCGTCTCTGAGATAAGAAGCGTGAAGCACGCTTTTGATGCCGGTATTAAGGCTCGTAAAGGCGTTGACTGGTAAACGTCGACAATAGAGCGACTCAGCGTTGAGTCGCATCTCATGTTTAAAATCAACACCTCAACTGAAATCAACCACACTCACTTTTATGACATAAGTTAGCGTCGAACTCTTTATTACCCAAAAGCCTTAACCAAGCGGCAGGTACATCTTTGATTCTAATCGCAGCCGTATCAACTTTAATCGGTGTTATTGACTGCCATCGGCTTTCAACTTGTTGGGCTAAATAGAACGAAAAAGGGTGATAACCAGCCATACCCAATCGCAAATCAGTCACCTTTAATTGATCCTGCTGCCGAGAGATACTGACAAAACCACGAGTAAATGCTTCTAGCTGTTTATAGTCCGAATCATTGATCCCTTGGTCCCAACGCCCTTTAGGATGTTCAATCATCTCTATTTCACTACTGCTATCTAATAGAGAGGTTAACCCCTCCCAATAGCTACTCTCTGTAATAACGACCGTACGCCATAAAACAGAATTAAGCGGTGTGGGAGTAACCAAAATCGCGGCTCCCTCTCTTGAAGTTCCTTGAATTTCAGCCAACACTCGATCGGTTACAATCTGTTGTGCAGCCACCGTCCACATCAAATAAGCGGATGAAATGACGAGGCTTACTCGGCATAAGTAAGCCGCTTTATCTCTCCACATCAAGCTAGCAATTACCAGTATCAATAGCGGAAGGGTATAAAGAGGATCAATGATAAATATTGAACTGATAGCGACACTAGCAACATCAAGAGGCCAAAAGAGCTGAGTACCATAACTGGTAAATGAGTCGAGTAACGGATGAGTCATCAGCGCAGCAGCAATCACAGCCCATAACTGTAAAAATGACCAATCACTCTTTTTCCACTGTTGCCATGCAAACGCCAGCAGTAGTGAGAAAGGGAAGAGCACAAACAGTGAGTGACTAAAGCCACGATGCTGAATCATATCCTGTAGTGGGTCGCCATAACTGATAAAGACATCTAAATCAGGCACGGTGCCTAATATCGCTCCCGCTGCTAATACTTTAGGCGTTGTTCTTTTTCCTGCTACAGCGCCAGCAACAGCCGCGCCTAATAACAATTGTGTTACCGAATCCATAGTTTTCCTTTTACCATAAAAAAGCCTAGTACGGACTAGGCTCTACACTGATTAGTCGACGGTTTAATGAAAAAGTTTATTAAGTAACTTATTTGCCGCTTCATTCACTTTATCATCATCTGCTTTATCTCCTAGAATCTTATCTAGGCCGCGTTGAAGCTCTTTTTTGGTTTTCTCTTCCGCTATCTTCTTCGCCTTTTCAACTGACTGCTGTTCAAGAACATCAGATAGCTCAACTTTATATTCAGGGGAAGCCCATGGCCCAAAGACTCTGACAGGTATCGTTAAATCTTTCAGATCGTTAATATCTTTACCACCTTGGCCTTTCAAACTCCCGACGACAGAGGTCTGAATCAATACATTCGCGGTCTCTTCAATATAATTCGCATCGCCCGCTCCTTTAATTCTTAACATCGGAGATTGCATCGCTAGATTATTGGTAGAGGCAATACCGTTAGCCAATTTTATTGTGGCCGTTAACGAGCTGAAATCAGTCTGTTTAGGTTCGGTTTTTTCAGATGACCCTTTACCCGTTATTTTGGCGTAATTAACCCGTAATATTTGCGCGACATTTAGCCCTTTAACTGCACCATCAGCAAACACAATATCAACAGTACCTTTGATGTTTTTCTTCAATGTTGTTGGGGCTAAACCTTTACCTACTAGATAAGCAGTGGTGTTGGCTGTTCCTTCTACAACGCTGTCCCCCATTAAGTCATCGAGCAGAGGAGATATTTTCACCCCCTTAATTTTACTGTCGACGGTATAACTGGCCAGTTTGCCTTTAGCATTGAGTGTCGCTTTAGCATCAATGGAGCCATTGTAAAGATTCGAACGGAATCGTTTAAGCTCCGCCAGCCCTTTGATGACAGAAAAGTCAGTAAAGAGATCGCTCATTTTAAGGTTGTTGGCCTTAAATGTATCGATGCTGATTTTACCGGCGATATCCAACGTTTTTAAAACGGATAAATCGGGTTCTTGTTCCGCAATTGTCTCTTTAGCAGGCTCTTTTTTCGATGATGGCTCAGTAGACTCCGTTGACTTACCTGATTCCGGTGCTTGTTTTTTCGTGTCACCAAGCAGTTGGTCAAGATCAACATTAGGACTGTGTAACACGACGCGTACTTGAGGAATGTCAGAAAGTTTCGTCGTTAATGCCCCATCAAACACCAACTGATCAAATTTAAGCATTACGTTAGAGACATCAATAAACTGCTTATCTGCGGTAAACACAGTATCAGCATTCATTCCGATGGCCATCTTCCCTTTAGGCAGTGCTGCCCCAATTAAATTCGCTTTAATGTCCAGTGCCTTTGTTTTAATCACATTATAATCTGGTGACACATTTAAGGCAGTAGAACCATCAGCGGTAAAAGCCATGTCTGGAGCTTCACCTTTTACTGAAAAACCAATGTTTGACCACTCTCCAAGTGCAAAATGATCCAGTGTCAAATCAAACATCTTTATCTGATTTACTTGATCATTAAACGTTCCATTGAGCGATAGATCTTTCACTTTTCCACTGTCTAAAGTTGTTTCAAGAAAGAGTGAAGTATCCACAGAAGTAGTAAACTGTTGCTTATCCTTTTTACCTTTTACATCAAACTGTAACCGACTCCATTCTCCTGGTACAAAAGCATCTAGGTGGAGGTTTAGTTCTGACAATTGGGTAAATGAATCTAGTTGGCGATCATCAATCGTGGCACTGGCATTAATAATATCGATACCCGCAACGACTATCTTCCAGCTTTTTTTATCTGACTCTTGCTCTGTGGTAACGTTTGATTCAATTTCAGGTGCTGTCGGGGTTGGCTCAGCAGCCGTCTCCATCTGACTTTCTGACGCAGGATCTCCACTCAGCCCATCAAGATTTGAGCGTCCATCTTTTAAGGTTTCAATAAATAAACTTGCCCCATCCAACGTAATGTTACCAATCTCTAGGGTCTGACTAAATAGTGGCATTACACTGATATCAAGCTCTGCATTATCAAACTGCACTAAATTCTTATGAGTAAATCCGGTGGGGTTATTGAGCTCAATCTTACCAATCGTAAAACCTATACTTGGGAATAGTCGCCACTCTATGTCACCTTCAATGATTAAATCTCGAGAGCTACTCTTTTTCACTTGTTCGACAATCAAAGGCTTAAATTGATTCGGATTGACTAATGTCACAAGTGCAATTAATGCGACGGCGACAATAGTGATTATGGCGAATAGGATAACGGCAAGTTTCTTCATCAATGTTGGTCCTTAACTGACAAAATCTCAAAAAAGTCTGATATAAAAAAGGCTAGCATATTCGCTAGCCTTTGGAGAAATTACTGTTTTAACAGCCTAGCGATATGGGCCTTTAAAACATCAATAGCAATTCTATTTTTACCGCCTCGAGGGACGATAATATCTGCATGCTGTTTAGAGGGTTCAATAAACTGCATAAACATTGGACGAACCGTTGCCTGGTACTGTTTTAATACCGACTCCATAGAGCGACCGCGCTCTTGTACATCACGCTTAACTCGGCGTAGTAAACAGATATCTAAAGGAGTATCCATAAAGACACTCGCATGAATCAGCTTACGTAAACGAGGATCAGTCAGAAGCAAAATACCTTCTAGAATAATCACTTTTTTCGCAGTCATGACTTCAACATCAGCATTACGTGTATGTTCAGTGTAACTGTACGTAGGTACTTCGACAGCATTACCTGCTATTAGTTGCTCTAAATGTTGGCATAACAAATCATGGTCGAGTGCGCTCGGGTGATCGTAGTTAGTCTTTACTCTCTCTTCCATGGTGAGATGCGTTTGATCTTTATAGTAACAATCTTCAGTAATCACCCCGATTTGTTGATCGCCGACTTTTGCTTTTAATTCTTTATAAATAGTAGAAGCGATCAAACTTTTACCTGATGCCGAAGCACCAGCAATAGCAACAATAACGCATTTATGAGTATTTTCAGACATCTAGATTCCACCAAAGCTATAAAGAGAGTAAACCTGCTGATTATAGGGATTTCACCGGTTTGATTCCAGTAAATTCCCCTTCTAAGCCAGTAAAACTCTACAAAAATTATAATTTACAGCTGTTTGAACATTATTTGTTCGGCAACCACCTTACCTTGCCAAAACAGTCGACTTGATACCTGCGCGGCTAATGCTTGATAGCGCAAACTGATATCGCTTTTCGGGTCCTCTGCCACACTGGGTTTGCCTTTATCAATATCCTGTCGAATGGATACGTCTAATGGGAGCTGAGCAAGTAGCGGAATGGCAAACTCTTTGGCCATTTTCTCTGCACCGCCAGTACCAAATATGGCTTCTTCATGCTGGCAATTAGAGCAGATGTGATAACTCATATTTTCCACAATCCCCAACACAGGAACATCGACTTTCTGGAACATGTTCACCCCTTTAATCGCATCAGCTAATGCTAGGTCTTGCGGTGTGGTTACCACCACCACGCCCGTAACAGGGATCTGTTGAGCCAACGTCAATTGAATGTCACCGGTTCCAGGGGGCATATCAATAATAAGGTAGTCCAACTCAGGCCAACATGTCTCATTCATCACTTGAGCTAACGCTTTTGACGCCATAGGTCCGCGCCAAATAGTGGCATCATTTTTCCCAACCAAATAACCTATCGAGTTAGTATAGAGCCCATAAGCTTCAACTGGGTCCATTAACTTCCCATCTGAAGAGACAGGCTTTGCATCCACTTTCCCAAGCATCAGTGGAACAGAGGGTCCGTACACGTCGGCATCTAAAAGTCCTACCTTAGCGCCCTGCTCTTTTAAAGCGAGTGCTAAATTAACCGCTGTTGTTGATTTACCAACACCGCCTTTGGCAGAGCTTACCGCTACGATATTTTTAACCCCTTTTAACGCCGCTTTGTCAGCAATGTCTAAGGTAGCTACGTGAGAGCTGATAGTAAAAGTGGCTTGAGTCGCAACTCCCCCCTGCTGCTGTTCCGAGATCCATGCTTCTAATTCACTGATCATTGAAGCGGCCGAAAAGGGAATTTTAATCTCAATTTGTGCATTGGCTTTCACCGATACTATCCCTTTGGTTTCCGCCCAGTTGTCACATAAGCACGGGTGCTCAAAGTGATTTAACCACGATGAAATATCACTGACAGATTGAAATTGCATGAATTAACCTCGATATTGGAAATATTTGATTATCTTATCATATTGTAACGCCTTCGCAGCTAGGCATTACCGCTTCTATCAGGTACTATTTAACGATATTTTTCACCCATCAACAAAGAAGCGAAATTAGAAATATGGCTACAGATCCAAGAAAAATGCTGGTTACTTGTGCTCTTCCATACGCAAATGGTTCGATTCACTTAGGTCATATGCTTGAACATGTTCAGGCTGATATTTGGGTCCGTTACCAACGTTTACGTGGCAATGAAGTGCACTTTATCTGTGCTGATGATGCGCACGGCACACCAATCATGCTAAAAGCTCAACAGATGGGTATCGAACCTGAGCAGATGATTGCTGACGTGAGTAAAGAGCACCAAGCAGATTTTAGTGGATTTGATATCAGCTTTGATAATTATCACAGCACTCACAGTGATGAAAACCGTGAGTTGGCTTCTCATATCTATTTAACGCTGAAAGCGAACGGTTATATTCAAACGCGCACCATCTCTCAGTTATTTGACCCTGAAAAAGAGATGTTCCTTCCTGACCGTTTTGTCAAGGGCACGTGTCCAAAATGTAAATCAGAAGAGCAGTATGGCGATAACTGCGATAATTGTGGTGAAACCTATAGTCCAACAGATTTAATCAATCCCAAATCAGCGGTATCAGGTGCTACGCCTGTAATGAAGGATTCTGAGCACTTCTTCTTTGACCTGCCTCAGTTTGAAGGCATGCTTAAAGAGTGGACCAAATCAGGCGCTCTGCAAAAAGAGACCTCAAACAAGATGCAAGAGTGGTTTGAATCTGGTCTGCAACAGTGGGATATCTCTCGTGATGCTCCCTACTTCGGATTTGAAATTCCAGGTGAAACGGGCAAGTTCTTCTATGTTTGGCTCGATGCCCCAATTGGATACATGGGCTCTTTCAAAAACCTATGTGACAAACGTGATGACCTAAGCTTTGATGAGTTCTGGCGTAAAGATAGTTCAACAGAGCTTTACCACTTCATTGGTAAAGACATTGTCTATTTCCACAGCCTATTTTGGCCTGCAATGCTAGAAGGTGCTGGTTTCCGTAAACCAAACAATGTGTTTGTACACGGCTATGTCACTGTAAATGGCGCTAAGATGTCAAAATCTAAAGGGACGTTTGTTAAAGCCGCTACCTATCTTCAGCACTTGGATCCTGAATGTCTGCGTTACTACTACGCCGCTAAGCTCAATAGTCGTATTGATGATCTTGATCTTAACCTTGAAGACTTTACCCAACGTGTTAACAGTGATGTAGTCAATAAGATTGTGAACCTTGCTTCACGTAATGCAGGCTTCATTGCAAAACGATTTGATGGCAAGTTATCCAGTAACTTCTCTGAACCTGAGCTCTATGCAGAATTTGTTGGCGCCGCTGATCGTATTGCTGATGCTTACGAGTCACGCGAGTTTAGTCGTGCTATACGTGAAATAACGGCACTGGCTGACAAGGCAAATCAATATGTTGATGAGAAGGCACCTTGGGTTGTTGCTAAAGAAGAAGGAAAAGAGCAAGAGCTACAAGATATCTGTTCTGTTGGAATCAACTTGTTCCGTGTTCTTATTGCCTATTTAAAACCTGTTATGCCTCAATTGGCTGAACGTACCGAGGGCTTCCTCAACGAGACGTTAACATGGGAATGTATTGAACAGCCATTGGTTGATCATGAAGTGACTAAGTTTAAAGCTCTGTTTGCTCGTATTGACCCGGTGAAAGTTGCCGCAATGGTTGAGGCATCGAAAGCAGATGCCGCTGCAGAACAAGCAGCAAAAGAAGCCGCGCAGCCAGCTAAAGGTCCACTGGAAGAGGAACCTATCGAAGCTGAAATTGAGTTTGATGACTTTGCTAAAGTGGATATGCGTATTGCTAAAATTATCTCTTGCGAAGAGGTACCTAAAGCGAATAAGTTACTTAAATTCCAACTTGATATTGGTGGCGAAACCCGTCAGGTATTCTCTGGGATTAAATCCGCTTATAAACCAGAAGATCTCATCGGAAAACACACGGTGATGGTGGCTAACTTAAAACCTCGTAAAATGAAGTTTGGCATGTCTGAAGGCATGATTTTAGCAGCAGGCCCAGGTGGAAAAGAGATTTGGATCTTAGAGCCTCATGAAGGCGCTCAACCTGGTATGCGTGTTCTATAACATCTAGGTTAAATACGATAAAAAATGCCGAGCAACTGCTCGGCATTTTGTATTCATTATTATAGTTAACGAACCAATATTTAGACTAAAGTGGCATTAATCGCTGCTAATACGTTTGCTGGCGATGCCGCTTGAGTAATAGGACGACCAATCACTAAATAGTCAGAACCTGCTGTAACGGCTTCATAGGGCGTCATGATTCGCTTTTGATCGCCAACGGCACTACCCGCTGGGCGAATACCCGGAGTTACCAATTTAAACTCACTACCTACTTCACTTTTCAGCAGAGCAGACTCATGTGCAGAACAGACAACCCCGTCTAAACCACACTGCTTGGTTAATTTCGCTAAACGTAAAACGTGCTCTTGTGGAGCCACATTGATACCAATTCCAGCTAGATCCTGCTGTTCCATGCTGGTTAATACGGTAACACCAATAAGCAGCGGACGATCTTTACCATATGGCTCAAGAATCTCACGCGAGGCTGTCATCATGCGCTCACCACCACTGGCGTGCACATTCACCATCCATACCCCTAGCTCTGCAGCTGCAGCGACAGCTTTTGAGCAAGTATTTGGAATATCATGAAATTTAAGATCGAGGAAAACTGAAAAACCCCGTTTGTGTAGCTCTCGAACAAAATCTGGGCCAAATAGAGTGAACATCTCTTTGCCAACTTTTAATCGACAACTAGACGGGTCAATTTTATCGACAAAATCAAAGGCATCTGATTGGTTGTTATAATCGAGTGCAACGATAACTTTAGGGTCTAACATTCGGTCTCCAATTTCTATTATTTTTAATACTGTGTCGATTGAGTTACTCGCCATCTAACCCTTTAATCGGTTTGACGGAACCCCACCCTCGACAAGAGGGGCAATGCCAATAGAGGGCTTGGGTTGAAAAACCACACTTTCGACACTGGTAATGTGGTTTCATTTTTAACTGTTCGCCTACTAGACTTCTCAGCATGGTTAAGCTTTTTTTCGCTCGGCCCTCTTCAGCCTCTAATAGGTGATAATTCATTAATCGATAAAACCCTTTCATCGTCGGGTTTTTTACTAATTGCTTGGTCATGAAGCCCTGGGCAACTTCCAAGTTTTCATGTCGTGAAATTAAATCAGACATCATCAGTTCAGCAGTTGCACCCGATTTTTTATCAATGCACGCTTTAAGGAAATTTAATAACCCGGCTTCATCTTTCTCTCTTTCATAACACTCTAGCAATAACGGTAAGGCTTCACTGATGAAATCAATATCTTGATCAAAGATGAGCTCTAGCTGCTTGATTGCGGCTTTATCTTTATTCTGATCGATATAGAGCTTAGCCAGCATAATGCTTGCTCGAACACAGTCAGGATCGGTGGATAACGCGCGTTTAATGTTCTGCTTGGCTTTATCATTATTGCTGTCTGATAGCTCTATTAATGCAAGTTCACACCAGTAATGTGCGATGTCTTTTTTGATGGTTTTTTTGCCAGTTTTTGCCAGTTTGGTAGCATAAAAAATGGCTTTATCCCATTCTCGAGTCTGTTGATAAAGCGTCACTAATTGAGCCAATGCAGCATCTTTATGTTCGGGTTCATCAATGAGCTGCTCAAAGATTTTTTCTGCCCGATCAAAGAACCCAGCAACCATATAGTCTTTGGCTAGTTGTTGAAGCGCGATATTTCTCTGCTCGATAGTCAGACTAGATCGTGCAATGAGGTTTTGATGAATTCGAATAGCGCGGTCAACTTCACCACGGCTGCGAAATAGATTACCTAAAATGAGGTGGGTATCGATGGTCTCACTGTCTACTTGTAACAGTTCGATAAAATGATCTACGGCTTTATCCGATTGATCAGAAAGTAGCATGTTCAAACCCGCCACATATTGACGTGACAGGTGATTGGTCTGTTTTTGACGTTGATGACGAGCATTTCTATTACCCATATACCAACCGTATGCGGCGGCAATAGGTAATAAGAGAAACAACAGCTCAAGCATTAACTCTTATCCCTTTTGGTTTTGCGTATTTTCTGGCGTAATACGAAGTTTATCGAGTTCACGTGTCTGCTTTGTCATCTGTTTTTTCAAACGTCTTAAACTGAATCTCGCTTTAAAATACAAACCACCACAAATTAACCAACCCACTCCAAACCCCACGCCGAAGAAAATCGACAATAGTGTGGATAATTGAAACTCACCTTGAGCTATTAAATAGTTAAATTGTACTGAGATCTGATTCTGAGCCCCAAACGCTACTGCGATAAGGAAGAAGGCTACTAAAAGTAATACAGTAATAATTTTCACTTGCTATCCTCTAGTCTTCATTTCTAATCTACCGATTATGCAGCAATTTTTGATTTCAAACCATGCATTCATACAAAAAAAAACGGCATACTAAAAGTATGCCGTTTATATCAGCCAGTGGCCTTAACTATTTATGTTCACACGCTCGCGCAACTCTTTGCCCGGCTTAAAGTGAGGAACGTATTTACCGTCCAGCTCTACTTTGTCACCCGTTTTCGGGTTACGACCTAAACGTGGCTCTCGATAGTGCAGAGAGAAACTGCCAAAACCACGAATCTCGATGCGATCACCGCCTTCTAGAGTCGTTGCCATTTGCTCAAGGATTTCCTTGACTGCATCTTCTAGCTCTTTAGCTGAAAGATGGGTCTGTTGACTACATAGCCTTTCAATTAATTCAGACTTTGTCATAAACTCCCTCGTCTTATTTGCTATTGCTTATCGAAAGAGAAGAGAGCGCAAGGCTCTCTCCAACATTTTTAGTTTTTAGCTGCTTTGAAAGCATCAGCCATAGCGCTACCGAATGCACTATCGTCTTGCTTGTTCAGAGTAGCCATTGCTTCTTTCTCGTCAGCTTCGTCTTTCGCTTTAACAGAAAGGTTGATTACGCGGTTCTTACGGTCAACACCTGTGAACTTAGCTTCAATGCTATCGCCAACGTTAACGATTAGAGATGCATCTTCAACACGGTCACGTGAGATTTCAGAAGAACGGATGTAACCTTCTACGTTAGCAGCAAGTTCAATTGTTGCGCCTTTAGCGTCAACAGCAGAAACAGTACCAGTAACTAGAGTGCCTTTCTTAATGTCTGCTAGGTAGTTGTTGAATGGGTCTTCTTCCATTTGTTTAACACCTAGAGAAATACGCTCACGCTCAGCGTCAACAGCTAGAACAACTGCAGAGATCTCGTCGCCTTTCTTAAAGTCACGAACTGCGTCTTCGCCAGAAGCATCCCATGAAATGTCAGATAGGTGAACTAGACCGTCGATGCCGCCGTCAAGACCGATGAAGATACCGAAGTCAGTGATAGATTTGATCTTACCAGTAACTTGGTCGCCTTTAGCTTGAGCTTCAGAGAAGGTCTGCCAAGGGTTAGCTTTACACTGCTTAAGGCCTAGAGAGATACGACGACGTTCTTCGTCGATATCAAGAACCATAACCTCAACTTCATCGCCAACATTGACAACTTTAGAAGGGTGGATGTTCTTGTTAGTCCAGTCCATTTCAGATACGTGTACAAGACCTTCAACGCCTTCTTCGATTTCAACGAAGCAACCGTAGTCAGTAAGGTTAGTAACACGGCCAGAAAGTTTGTGACCTTCTGGGTAACGCTTAGCGATAGCAACCCATGGATCTTCGCCAAGTTGCTTAAGACCTAGTGAAACACGAGTGCGCTCACGATCGAACTTAAGAACTTTAACATTGATCTCATCACCAACATTTACGATCTCAGATGGGTGCTTAACACGCTTCCAAGCCATATCTGTGATGTGAAGAAGACCGTCTACGCCGCCAAGGTCAACGAACGCACCGTAGTCAGTAAGGTTCTTAACGATACCTTTAACTTCCATGCCTTCTTGTAGAGAAGCAAGTAGCTCATCACGTTCAACACTGTTTTCAGATTCGATAACAGCACGACGAGAAACAACAACGTTGTTACGCTTCTGGTCTAATTTGATTACTTTGAACTCTAGTTCTTTACCTTCAAGGTGAAGAGTGTCACGTACTGGACGTACGTCTACTAGAGAACCCGGTAGGAATGCACGGATTCCGTTAAGTTCAACTGTGAAGCCGCCCTTAACCTTACCGTTGATAACACCCATAACCGTCTCAGCGTCTTCGTATGCTTTCTCAAGTTGGATCCACGCTTCATGGCGCTTAGCTTTTTCACGAGAAAGTTGAGTTTCACCGAAACCATCTTCGATAGCGTCTAGAGCAACATCTACTTCAGAACCAACTTCAACTTCAAGTTCGCCAGTAGCGCTCTTGAACTGCTCGGCAGGAATAGCTGATTCAGATTTAAGGCCAGCGTCTACAAGAACGAAACCGTTCTCAATAGCTACTACAGTACCTTTAACAATTGCACCAGGGCGTGTTTCGATTTCGTTCAGTGACTCTGCAAAGAGTTGAGCAAAAGATTCAGTCATTATTAATCTTCTAATAAATAAACGTCCATGGGTATCCTACCGCATGGGGTTGAAAAAAAAGTTAGTTATCATCCTTGCAACTAACACTCGCTACTTACCTATTCTAACCCAAGCCCTAAAGAGCAGGGGTAATGGCAAGCTTTGATTCTATATAAGAGAAGGCTTTATCAGTCACTTCTTCAATCGTCATCGACGTTGAATCAAGCACCAAAGCATCCTCTGCCGGACGTAATGGAGCAACCGTTCTATTACGGTCGCGATCATCACGTTCCTGAATTTCGCATAAAAGGCGGTCAAATTTAACATCTAAGCCTTTCCCTTGCAACTGCTTCATCCTTCGCTGAGCGCGCTCTTCGGCACTGGCATCAAGAAATATTTTCACTTCCGCGTTTGGAAAAACAACCGTTCCCATATCACGTCCATCGGCTATCAAACCTGGAGCCACTTTAAAGGCTCTCTGCCTACGCAATAATGCCTCTCTTACTCTTGGTAACGCAGCAATTTTTGATGCTAGGTTACCCGTTTCTTCTTTACGAAGGTCAGCAGAAACATCTTCACCTTCTAGAATAACCTTTACCAGCTCACCTTCCGCTTTAAACTGCACATCTAAGTTTGCCGCTAAAGCAACAAGAACGGCTTCGGCTTCTGACTCTGTATCAACACCATGGTGAAGAGCAGCCAACGCCAATACTCTATAAATCGCACCAGAATCTAACAGATGATAATTGAGCCTCTCCGCTAGCAGCATACATAATGTACCTTTACCGGCACCGCTAGGGCCATCAACAGTCACTACAGGTGTATCGCTAGACATTGACTCTCTCCAATTCATTTTAATTGCAAACCGTTTTCGGCTCTTAAGACAGAGCAATGAATAATTCACTCTGTTCTTGCGGCTGCATATTATACGCAATAAAATGAATTCTGATACTGATAAATTGTTTCAAAATTATTTAACCAGCTGAAATACAACGAAGCTTATTGATTAAATTATAGGACAATTTATCTCCTACGCCACTTTGCTCAGAGAAAGATAGACTTAATGACTTCACTTACATACTTACAAGGCTACCCAGATAAGGTGCTTGAACAGGCTCAATCACTTGTTGACCGTGATCAGCTAGGTGCTTGGTTGCTTAATAAATACCCACAGCCACACTCAATAACGACTGAAAAAGCCCTATATAGCTACGTAATGGACCTAAAGAATCAGTACTTAAAAAAATCCTCACCACTCAGTAAAGTCGCCTTTGATGGCAAGATAGGAAAAGTACACCAAGCACTTGGTTTGCATACTTATGTCAGTAGGGTGCAAGGTAATAAACTAAAATCTAAGAATGAATTACGGGTAGGAACCATTTTTAAGACAGCACCAGAGCCGTTACTAAAAATGATCGTTGTGCATGAATTAGCCCATTTAAAAGAGAAAGAGCATAACAAAGCATTTTATCAGCTTTGCTGCCATATGGAACCAAACTACCATCAGCTTGAACTCGATACTCGCCTATTTCTGACTTATCTAGATAACAATAAAAACCTCTATTAACAGCCACTACACCAGTGGCTGTACATTTATAGAGGGCAATTTACTGACTTAATCCCACTAACTTATCAAAGTAGTCAGGGAAGGTTTTTGATGTGCACTTAGGATCATTAATGGTCACCGGAGTATCACTGAGCGCCACCAGAGAAAAGCACATGGCAATTCGGTGGTCATCATAAGTATCAATCGCAGCATGCTGCAGTTGTTTAGGCGGAGTAATGGTAATGAAGTCATCACCCTCTTCAACGATGGCACCCACTTTCCTTAGCTCGGTTGCCATAGCAAAAAGACGGTCTGTCTCTTTTACGCGCCAGTTGTATACATTACGTATCGCTGTCGTGCCCGTCGCAAACAGTGCTGTTGTTGCTATGGTCATCGCAGCGTCTGGAATATGATTAAAGTCCATATCAATAGCGGTGAGGTTACCCACGCGTGAGATAATGTAATCATCCCCCCACTCAATGTCAGCCCCCATTTTTTCAAGTGCATCTGCAAACTGAACATCGCCTTGAATGCTCTTCTTACCGATGCCAGTCACTTTTATTTCCCCTCCCTTAATTGCTGCAGCAGCAAGAAAGTAAGACGCAGAAGAGGCATCACCTTCAACTAATAGTTCACCTGGTGAGGTATATTGCTGATTAGGCTGAATGACAAACTCTTGATAGTTATGGTTAGTAACAGTCACACCGAACTGAGCCATGATATGTAAAGTAATATCAATATAGGGTTTTGAAACCAAATCACCTTTAATCACGATTTTTGTTTCATGTTGAGCCAGTGGTGCTGACATTAAAAACGCAGTTAAAAATTGACTAGAAATCGAACCATCAATCTCTACAACTCCGCCATTTAGGCCCGTCCCTTTAATTTTTAGAGGTGGGTAGTTATCATTTTCTAAATAGGAGATATCTGCGCCAGCAGTTCGAAGCGCATCCACTAAATGGCCGATTGGACGCTCTTTCATTCTTGGCTCGCCCGTAAGTTCGAACTCACCGGTTCCTAAGCAGAGTGCAGCGGCTAACGGGCGCATCGCTGTTCCCGCATTCCCTAAAAATAGTGTTTGTGCATGTGAACAATCAAACGCTTTACCTAAACCAATCACTTCACAAATGGTTTTATCATCTGAGAGGGTAAAATCCACGCCAAGTTGCTTTAGAGCCGTTAGCATGTGACGAATATCATCGCTGTCTAATAGATTGGTAAGGCGAGTTGTTCCTTTTGCGAGTGCCGCTAATAGCAAAGCTCGATTTGATACACTTTTTGATCCCGGTAGGTTCACTACACCTTGAACTTTTGAGATGGGTTTTAACGTCAAGCTTTCCATGATTGTTGTACTCTTCCTATCATTAATGATCTGTCGCTATCATTCTAATATCTAATTATCGTTATTCCAGAGTACCCTAAAACTGTGACGATATTCCAGCAATGATATCGACTTATTTAATAGTTTTTATCCACCCTAACACCATCATCAAAATAGAGGATTCTCACGGCGTCCGCTTTTTTGAAGCTCATGGAAGAATCCACATCTTGTATTACATTAATTAACTGCCCATCGTCAGTTTTAATCAGTAACTCAACCAATTTAAACTCTCGTATGTTTACTTTACCTTGCTGCTGATTTCTCGCGATTCCCGCACCAATAACCGTCCCAGCGACTGTCGCAACCTCTTTACCGTGTCCTCCGCCAAATTGATTACCCACTAAACCACCAATAACCGCACCTAAAAGGGTGTGCCAGCCATTTGCTTTTGATTCAGTGACCTCTTGCTGAGAGATATACCTAACGGCATCGACATGGCCAAAAACGACCTTATTGACAGGCTTTGCCACATTTCGCTCGTAACCTGCTGAGACAAGCAGAGGGAAAAGTAATAATATAACTAACCAATTTTTCATCTTTTATAACCCTTATTATTAAGGCCAGCCATGACCTACTATTTGCCAGAGCTTAAACCATCGTCTATTGAGTTTCCCTCGCCCTCTCAAGCGATGTCGGAACCTAATGGGCTGCTTGCTTTTGGTGGAGACTTACAACCTGAACGACTACTCAGTGCTTATCAACATGGGATATTTCCATGGTATAGCGATAATGACCCTATCATGTGGTGGAGTCCAACTCCACGAGCGGTCATTGATCCAAAGACATTCTCTCCTGCTAAAAGTTTAATTAAATTTCAAAAAAAAGCACGTTACATAGTCACAATCAACCATACAACGCATTCAGTTATTGAGTTATGTGCCGCATCACGAGGCAGTGACGGCACTTGGATTACCCCTGAGATGATCGATGCATATCAAACACTCGCCAATCAACGTATTTGTCACTCTGTCGAAGTGTGGGAAGAGCAAGAGCTAATTGGAGGCTTATATGGTATTCAAATAGGCACTCTTTTTTGTGGCGAATCTATGTTCTCACTCAAGAGTAACGCGTCTAAAATTGCCCTATGGTATTTTTGTCATCACTTCTCTAATCAGGGTGGAGAGCTTATCGATTGCCAAATGACGAATCCTCACCTCAGTACGCTTGGTGCCACTGAACAAACAAGAGATTCATTTATGGCCACGCTATCTTCACTAAAGGATAAAAAGGTGAGTATTGACTGTTACTCCAGACAAGTCATCCCTTCCCCATCAAGGAAAAATACTCATGAATGACTCTCAAACCTTACAAGTGGGTCTCACGCAGCCCCATCAATGTAACTATCTTGCTCATCAACAAGAGCGATTAGCGGTGGTGATGGATCTTCCTTGGCATTCAAAAGCGGGTTATGAAATCTTGCTTGCCTCGGGATTTCGACGAAGTGGAGAGACAATTTATACTCCAAAGTGCGAACAGTGTAGTGCGTGCCAATCATTACGTGTCGACTGCCTTCACTTCTCTCCATCTAAAAGCCAAAAAAGGGTCAGTAAGCAGATTCAGCACTTCGATTTCGTATTAAAAAAGGAGCTAGACAGTCATTGGTTTGAGCTTTACGAACACTATATAGCAGCGAGGCATCAATCAGGGAGTATGTTCCCAGCTAATAAAGCGCAGTTTTTAACCTTTATTGATAATCAATGGCTTGCTCCTAGGTATTTACACATTTATGAAGATGATAAATTGATTGCTGTCGCGATAACCGATGTGGTTGATAATGCCATGAGTGCGTTATATACCTTTTTCGATACCAGTCATCCACTATCAATGGGTACCGCGGCCATACTGTTGCAAATCAAAATCGCTCAACAATTAGACATCAAGTGGTTATATCTTGGCTTTCAAATTGATGAATGTGCAGCAATGAGCTATAAAGTTCGCTATAAACCCAATCAAAAGCTAGTAAATGGTGAGTGGCTTGGTTAAAATGCAGCACAAACTTTACATATGTTAATTTTGAAGGCATTATCTGCCAGTCAAAATATAAGCCTAAGCGCTTTCAAAGAGGATTCATGGCAAAAGAAGACGTAATTGAACTACAAGGTACAGTACTGGATACTCTACCAAACACTATGTTCCGTGTTGAACTAGAAAATGGACACGTAGTTACAGCTCACATCTCAGGTAAGATGCGTAAGAACTACATCCGTATCCTTACTGGTGATAAGGTAACGGTGGAGATGACTCCTTACGACCTATCAAAAGGCCGTATCGTCTTCCGTGCTCGTTAATCTTCTGAACTAATTCAGAATAAAAAAAACCCAGCCTATGCTGGGTTTTTTATTATCTGGTCATCAATACCAATTTAATGCACAGCTTCAACTTGGTTACTGAAATCAAAGGTTAACTCGCCTTTTTTCAGCCCAACTTTCACCGTACCACCGTTAACTAATTCACCAAAAAGCAGCTCATTAGCCATTGGTTTTTTCAAGCAATCTTGAATGACTCGAGCCATAGGTCTTGCACCCATTGCCCTATCGTAACCTTTATCCGCCAACCACTCTTTTGCTTTAGCTGACACTTCCATGGAAACGCCACGCGCATCTAACTGAGCTTGAAGCGCCACAATGAATTTATCAACGACTTGAGTAATCACTTCTTTATCAAGATGATTAAACCAGATGATATTATCAAGACGGTTTCTAAATTCAGGCGAGAAAGCTTGTTTAATTTCATTCATCGCATCGTGGCTATGATCCTGCTGAATAAGACCAATAGATTTTCTGATCGTTTCAGCAACACCTGCATTGGTGGTCATAACAAAAATAACATTTCTGAAGTCCGCTTTTCGTCCATTGTTGTCCGTTAATGTACCATTATCCATGACTTGTAATAACAGATTAAAGACATCAGGATGCGCTTTTTCTAACTCATCCAAAAGGACCACTGAGTGTGGATTTTTAATAACCGCATCCGTTAATAGACCACCCTGCTCATACCCGACATAACCAGGAGGTGCACCAATTAAGCGGCTGACGGTATGTTTTTCACCATACTCAGACATATCAAAACGCAGTAGCTCAACCCCTAAGGCTTTGGCAAGTTGAACCGTCACTTCGGTTTTACCTACTCCGGTCGGCCCAGCGAATAAGAAAGAGCCTACGGGTTTATTATCTTCACCAAGACCTGCACGGCTTAGCTTTATAGCTTCGCACAACACACTGATCGCAGGATCTTGACCAAACACCAACATCTTCAACTTATCATCCAGCTTTTTCAGCACATCACGATCGGATGAGGAGACTGATTTTTCAGGAATGCGAGCCATTTTTGCAACCATCGCTTCAATATCTGCCACGCTAATGGTTTTTTTACGGCGGCTAATTGGCGTTAATCGACAACGAGCTCCAGCTTCATCAATGACATCGATAGCTTTATCGGGTAAATGACGTTCATTAATGTATTTCGCAGAGAGTTCTACCGCAGCACGCAGGGCTTTATTGGTATATCGAATCTGATGGTGGGCTTCATATTTACTTTTTAAACCAATCAATATCTTAGTCGTGTCATCAATAGATGGCTCAACCACATCAATTTTTTGGAATCGGCGAGCCAACGCACGCTCTTTTTCAAATATGGTGCTGTGCTCTTGGTACGTAGTCGAACCGATGCAGCGTAACTTGCCACTACTAAGCAATGGTTTAATTAAATTCGCTGCATCAACTTGCCCGCCCGAAGCCGCTCCAGCACCAATGATGGTATGAATTTCATCAATAAAGAGAACCGCGTTGTCCTCTTTTTCTAGCTGCTTAAGGATCGCTTTAAATCTTTTTTCAAAGTCGCCACGATACTTTGTTCCAGCAAGTAATGAACCGATATCTAAAGAGTAGATAACACAGTTCTTTATTACGTCAGGAACTTGCTCCTCTACTATCCTCCAAGCGAGTCCTTCCGCAATAGCCGTTTTACCAACACCGGCTTCACCAACCAATAAAGGATTATTTTTACGACGGCGGCACAACACCTGAATCGTACGTTCAACCTCTTGCTCTCGACCAATAAGTGGATCAATTTCACCATTGCGCGCCAGGTGATTTAAATTGGTTGCAAAATTTTCGAGTTTATCTTCAGAAGAGACTTCAACTTTTATCTCTTCGCCAACATCAGAGTCAGAGATGCTCTCGTCAGACTCCTCTTTTGTAGAACCATGTGAAATATAGTTAACAATGTCTAAGCGGCTAATATCATTTTTTTTCAATAAATAAGCAGCATGAGATTCCTGCTCACTAAAAATGGCGACAAGTACATTAGCACCGGATACTTCATTTCGCCCAGAGGATTGTACGTGGAAAACAGCTCGTTGGAGTACTCGTTGAAAGCTTAGTGTTGGTTGGGTTTCGCGATTTTCATCTTCTATAGGAAGAAGTGGCGTGGTTTGGTCTATAAAGGCATCGAGCTCTTTAGCCAATATCTCAGTGTCCGCTCTGCATGCAAGCAGTGCTTCATTAGCTGCACTGTTCTCTAAAAGCGCGAGAAGTAGATGTTCAACAGTCATGAACTCATGACGTTTATCTCTCGCTCTTGCAAAGGCCCCATTTAGACTTATTTCAAGTTCTTTATTCAACATAGGCTCTCCCCTTAATCCACAAAAATAGAGCGTAGAGGAACAAACCTAAGCTTGTTCCATTGTACATAACAGTGGATGTTCATGCTCTCGTGCATACGCATTGACTTGAGCTACCTTAGTCTCAGAAACTTCAGCAGTGAAAGTTCCGCAAACTGCTTTACCTTCATAATGTACTGTTAGCATTAACTCTGTCGCTTTTTCTAAGTCCATGGAGAAAAATTTATCTAATATTTCAATGACAAAATCCATCGGGGTGTAATCGTCATTATTAAGAATGACTTTATACATCGGCGGTGGTTTAACAGCAGTTTCCTCTCGTTCTAATAAATCAGTATCGAAAGAACCCCAGTCGTAGCTTTTACTCATGGTCGTGACAACTTTATATCGTTAATTAGAAGACAAGTACCTAATCTATTTATACACTTTTCCGCCTCTTTTGAACAGTCTGTATAAATATAAAAAAATCATCTGCATACTCTTTAGCTTAGTTTCATATTTATCAATTCGAGTCGATTTTTTCACATTTATTTTTTTCATATGAGTTTTGTCAATTCTGATAAAAAAATGAGCGGCATTTATCCGTAATCAAGGCTGAAAAAACACAGTTATAAACGTCTTTAGCTTGATTTTACTAAAACTATCATCTACCGCTTACTATCAATATTGTTAATCGCATTTGTGATACTTTGCGTGATTGTTAAAATTTATGACTCTCAAGCCTTGACTGAGTGTGCAGTTTTACTAGAGTGTATAAGTCAAACGTATTTCTCACATCAATGAGTTAGGGAAATTATTGCTGTGGGTAAATATTTAGATACAAAAATTTAATATGCAGAGGGATGTATAGCATGGCAACTGGTACAGTAAAATGGTTCAATAACGCAAAGGGTTTCGGCTTTATTTGTCCAGAAGGTGAAGACGGAGATATTTTTGCTCACTATTCAACTATACAGATGGAAGGCTACCGTACTTTAAAAGCTGGACAACCTGTAACGTATGAAATCCACGAAGGTCCTAAAGGATCTCATGCCAGCGAAATCAAACCTTTGGAAGTCGATGCTGCAAAATAGAGTATTCTTCATGGTTAACATACAAAAAAAGAGAGCAATAGTTGCTCTCTTTTTTATTCGTATCATCTAAAGTAAAATATTAGATCTTAGAGATAATACTATTCAGAGTAGAGCTTGGACGCATTGCATTTGATGCTAAGCCTACTTCTGGGAAGTAATACCCACCAATATCTGCTGCTTGACCTTGCACGACACTTAACTCTTCAACAATTTTCTGCTCATTATCAGCCAGTGTTTGCGCAATTGGAGTAAATTGCTGCTTCAGTTGTTGGTCTTCACTCTGTGCTGCAAGTTCTTGAGCCCAGTAAAGAGCAATATAGAAATGGCTACCACGGTTATCCAGCTGACCCACTTTACGAAGTGGTGATTTGTTATTCTCTAATAACGAACCCGTTGCTTTATCAAGAGCGTCTGCAAGTACTTGCGCTTTGTTGTTAGCCGTTAAACCACTTAAATGCTCTAAAGAAGCAGCTAGCGCAAGGAACTCACCTAATGAATCCCAGCGTAGATGGTTCTCTTTTTCAAACTGTTGAACGTGCTTAGGTGCAGAACCACCCGCACCAGTTTCAAACAGACCACCGCCATTCATTAGAGGAACAATCGAAAGCATTTTTGCACTGGTGCCCAACTCTAAAATTGGGAAAAGATCCGTTAGGTAATCACGTAAAACATTACCTGTTACCGAAATGGTATCTTCGCCTTTAGCAATACGATCCAAAGAGAAGTTCGTTGCTTCAACTGGAGAAAGGATTTGAATGTCTAAACCCGCGGTATCGTGAGTAGGTAGATAAGCATTTACCTTTTTGATCAATGCACTATCATGGCTACGATTTTCGTCTAACCAGAAGATTGCTGGTGATTGAGTAGCACGAGCACGGTTAACCGCCAGTTTCACCCAGTCTTGAATAGGCGCATCTTTCACCTGACACATACGCCAAATATCACCCGCTTCCACTGAGTGCTCGATCAATGCATCACCCGATGTTGTTACTACACGAACAGTACCATTTGAAGCAATCTCGAACGTTTTATCGTGTGAGCCATACTCTTCAGCCTTTTGAGCCATTAGACCAACGTTAGGCACACTGCCCATTGTTGTTGGATCAAACGCGCCATTTTTCTTACAGAAATCAATAACAGCCTGATAAACACCCGCATAGCTACGATCAGGGATCATTGCCTTAGTATCTTTCAATTTTCCATCAGGTCCCCACATCTGCCCAGACGAACGAAGTGCTGCTGGCATAGAAGCATCAACAATAACGTCACTTGGTACATGAAGGTTAGTAATACCTTTATCTGAATCAACCATCGCCAGTTCAGGCTGAGTAAGATATACCGCTGCTAAATCCGCTTCGATTTCTGCTTTCTTATCTGCAGGAAGCCCCTGAATTTTAGCGTATACATCCCCAATGCCGTTGTTGGCATCAACACCTAATTCAGCAAAAGTTGCTGCGTGCTTTGAGAAGACCTCTTTATAAAAAACTTTTACTGCGTGACCAAAGATAATTGGGTCAGACACTTTCATCATTGTGGCTTTAAGATGAAGGGATAGAAGCACATCTTCAGATTTCGCTTTTGCCGTTTCTTTAGTGAAAAAGTCTACTAAAGACGCTTTGCTTAACACTGAAGCATCAATAATCTCTTTATCAAGAAGTGACAGTTTCTCTTTAAGAACCGTCACTGCGCCATCAGCAGCAACAAACTCAATATTGACATCCGTCGCTTTATCAAGGGTTACTGACTTTTCACTTTCGTAAAAATCGCCACCTTCCATACTTGCTACATGCGACTTAGATTCTGAAGACCATACGCCCATCGAGTGCGGATTACTGCGTACATATTGTTTCACAGCAGCAGGAGCACGACGGTCAGAGTTGCCTTCACGTAAAACGGGATTTACAGCACTTCCTTTAATCTTATCGTAAGTTGCTTTAACGGCTTTCTCTTTATCCGTTTTTGCATCTGCCGGGTAGTTTGGCAGCTTGTAACCTTTTGACTGTAGCTCTTTAATTACCGCTTCCATTTGAGGCAGAGATGCACTCACGTTTGGCAGTTTAATAATATTGGCTTCCGTCTCAACAGCAAGTTTGCCCAGTTCAGCCAGCGCATCACCGATACGCTGTTCTTCTGTCAAATAGCTTGGGAAATTAGCAATGATACGACCCGCAAGTGAGATGTCTCGGGTTTCAACATTGATGGCAGAAGAGGCGGTATACGCTTGGATAATTGGAAGCAGAGAGTGCGTTGCTAACGCAGGCGCTTCATCCGTAATCGTATAAATAATTTTTGATGGTTCAGTCGACATGAAATTTCCCTATTTAAAATAAACAATACCTACAACAAAAACGTATAATATATTCAAAGCATTTCAATTTACTATAAATTGACAATCAAAATATTTGAACATAACCGTTTGATAAAATATCTCTGTTTAAGCGAGCATAATACCTAATTTCCACAGTGTTTTAAACAGCGACTCACAAACGGTTCACATTTTTGCAAGGCAGTTAACATGACATTCAAGCGCACTCCGTACTGGAAAAAAAGTAAAGTTCAAAAAGAGCAAAAAAGCCAAAAAGTTCGGCCTGCGCTGAAAGATCGCAAAGTCCTTATTTTTAATAAACCTTTTGACACGCTGAGCCAATTTACTGACGATCAACATCGTCAAACTTTAGCGGACTTTATCGATGTAAAAGATGTTTACCCTGCCGGAAGATTGGATCGTGATAGTGAAGGATTATTAATTCTCACCAACGACGGTGTTCTGCAAGCTAGGCTCACCCAGCCGTCATCCAAATCGCCAAAAACCTATTGGGTACAAGTTGAAGGTGAACCTAGCGAATCAGATTTGGAAAAATTGCGTATCGGAGTTGAGCTAAAAGACGGTATGACTCTGCCCGCAGATATCTCCATCATGTCACCACCTGATGTATGGGAACGTGTTCCACCTGTTCGTTTTAGAGCAAATATTCCTACAACTTGGCTATCAATCACCATTATCGAAGGTCGTAACCGCCAAGTGCGCAGAATGACGGCTTGTATTGGCTTCCCTACCCTACGTCTGATCCGTTATAAAATGGGAGATTGGAGTATTGAGGATGTAGAGCATGGAAAATGGAAACAGGTGTCAACACATTAACAGCCACTCGCAAAGGTTAATGTGATTTTAATCTCGGATCTGTCCCCTGCAAATTGTTTCTGATAGAATCAGCGCCCAGAACTAGTGTAGAGATTAAAGTGGTGTTTTTATAATGTCAGACAACAGTCAAAAAAAAGTGATCGTCGGTATGTCCGGCGGGGTTGATTCTTCCGTATCTGCTTACCTTCTTCAACAACAGGGCTACCAAGTGGAAGGCCTATTCATGAAGAACTGGGAAGAAGATGATAATGAAGAGTACTGCACTGCCGCTGAAGATCTTGCTGATGCCCAATCCGTGTGTGACAAATTAGGGATCACTCTACACACCATCAACTTTGCTTCAGAATACTGGGACAATGTTTTTGAGTATTTTCTGGAAGAATATAAAGCGGGTCGTACACCTAACCCTGATATCCTTTGTAATAAAGAGATAAAGTTCAAAGCATTTCTAGAATTTGCTGATGAAGTCTTGGACGCCGATTTTATTGCGATGGGACACTATGTCGATCGCACCTTCCCTACTTCTCGCTCTGAATTACCTCAGATGTTACGTGGTAAGGATAGCAATAAAGATCAAAGCTACTTCCTCTATACCCTAAGTCATGAGCAAATAGCTCGCAGCCTATTCCCTGTTGGCCAAATTGAAAAACCTGAAGTAAGACGCATTGCTGAAGAGCAAGGTCTGATTACGGCAAAGAAAAAAGACTCTACGGGTATCTGTTTCATTGGTGAGCGCAAATTTACTGAGTTCCTCTCCAAATATCTACCGGCTCAACCGGGCAATATAGAAACACCTGAAGGCCAAGTCATTGGCCAACACCAAGGTTTGATGTATCACACCCTAGGGCAACGTAAAGGGCTACACATTGGTGGCCAAAAAGGCGGTGGCGGCAATGAAGACCCTTGGTTTGTTGCTGAAAAAGATCTGAAGCGTAATGTGTTAATTGCCGTTCAGGGTAAAGATCACCCGTTACTAAAATCAAATGGTTTACTTGCCTCTCAACTGCATTGGGTTGATAGAAAAGCAATCACCGAACCACTGATCTGTACAGTGAAAACACGCTATCGTCAGGACGATCTTCCGTGTACCATAATCCCCATTGATGACGACAACATTAAAGTTATTTTTGATGAGCCTCAAATTGCCGTGACCCCTGGACAGTCTGCTGTTTTCTATAAAGAGAATATCTGTCTTGGTGGCGGTATTATTGAAGAACGAATTTAAGGAGTATTGTTTTGGCCAATAGCATTTATGATCGCACTTTAGCTTTTGCTGGATTATGTCAAGCGGTCTCTCTGGTTCAAAAAGTTGCGACAGAGGGCAGCTGTGATCAGCAAGCTTTTAATACCTCCATTAATGCTATTATTGAAACCAACCCGAACAATACTCTAGGAGTGTTTGGCTCTGAAGAGCAATTACGAATTGGTCTTGAGTGCCTCGTTCGTGATTTTGAAAATACCCCTTCAGGCAGCGAATTGACCCGCTATCTGATCAGCATTATGTCTCTAGAACATAAACTGTCTGCCAAAAATGAGAACTTAACCGCTCTAGGTCAACGCATTGAAACCATTCAACGCCAACTCGATCATTTTGATATCAATGATGAACAGATGTTGAGTAACATCGCCAGTATTTACCTCGATATCGTCAGCCCAATGGGACCTAGAATACAGGTCACAGGCACCCCTTCAATTTTGCAACAAACCCTATGCCAACATAAAGTACGAGCACTGCTGCTTTCAGGCATTCGCTGTTCTGTACTGTGGCGTCAGGTTGGTGGTAAAAAACGACACTTGATTTTCGGCCGTAAAAAGATGGTCGAACAAGCAAAAATCATTCTAGCTCGAAACTAACACTCAAATCAGGAGAGAGATAATGGAACTGTCAGCATTGACTGCTGTTTCGCCGGTAGACGGCCGCTACGGAAGTAAAACGATTGCGTTACGCAGCATTTTCAGTGAGTACGGTCTCCTTAAGTACCGTACCGTTGTTGAAGTACGTTGGTTACAGAAGCTTGCAGCGACCTCTGCGATTGCAGAAGTCCCTGCATTTAGTGCTGAAGCGAACCAATATCTAGATAAAATTGCCGCCGAGTTCAGTGAAAAAGATGCACTGCGCATTAAAGAGATTGAACGTACCACCAATCATGATGTTAAAGCGGTTGAATACTTCCTGAAAGAGAAAGTAGCTGATGTTGCTGAACTGCACGCTGTTAATGAATTCATTCACTTTGCTTGTACCTCAGAAGACATTAATAACCTCTCTCATGCATTGATGCTTAAAGAAGCTCGTGAAACGGTTATGCTGCCTGAGATTCGCAATGTGATTGATGCGATCAAAAACCTTGCACAAGAGTACCGCACGATTCCATTGCTATCACGCACACACGGCCAGCCGGCTTCTCCGTCTACCATGGGTAAAGAGATGGCAAATGTGGCGTACCGTATGGAACGTCAATATAAGCAGATCGAAAATGTTGAGATTTTGGGCAAGATTAACGGAGCAGTAGGTAACTACAATGCTCACCTTTCTGCGTATCCTGAGATTGATTGGCACCAATACAGTGAAGAGTTTGTTACCTCTTTAGGTATTGACTGGAACCCATACACTACGCAAATCGAACCTCATGACTACATTGCTGAGATGTTTGATGCCTTAGCACGCTTCAACACCATTCTTATCGACTTCGATCGTGATGTTTGGGGTTATATTGCTTTAGGTCACTTTAAACAAAAGACCATTGCTGGTGAAATTGGTTCTTCCACTATGCCGCATAAAGTTAACCCAATCGATTTTGAAAATTCCGAAGGTAACTTAGGCTTAGCCAATGCGATGTTTGGTCATTTAGCTACTAAACTTCCTGTTTCTCGCTGGCAACGTGATCTTACTGATTCAACGGTTCTTCGTAATCTTGGCGTGGGTTGTGGTTACGCAATCATCGCTTATACGTCAACTCTGAAAGGCATCAGTAAGCTTGAAGTCAATCAAGCTGCACTCGAAGCTGAGCTTGATAAAAACTGGGAAGTACTTGCTGAGCCAGTTCAAACTATCATGCGCCGCTACGGTATTGAGAAGCCTTACGAGAAACTCAAAGAGCTAACTCGCGGCAAACGTGTCGACGGTGAAGGTATGCGTCAATTTATCGATAGCTTAGAGGTTCCCGAGCATGAAAAAGCTCGTATGAAGGAGATGACTCCTGCCAACTATATCGGTGAAGCTGTTAAGTTAACTGACGAGCTTTAAACGCTTTTAACTCATATCAGATTTAATGACAGGCGATTACTGAGTAATCGCCTGTTTTTTTTCATCTCTCTTCTGTGATTCCCACATGGATATTTCATTCGTTTGGTATTAAAATAGCGCCCGTCCTAATCACTGATTATCTTTCGACTAACGAGAAACCTCATGTATCAATTATCCTTTTCACTTGAAGAGTTCCTAGCTGAATTTTGGCAAAAAAAACCGACCATAATCAAAGGTGGATTTAACAATTTTCAAGACCCAATCAGTGCTGATGAACTTGCTGGTTTATCCATGGAAGAGGAGATCGACTCACGTTTTGTTTCCAATGAAAATGATCAATGGGATGCCAAACATGGTCCATTTGATGAGACGTTATTCAATTCGCTAACGGAAAAGAATTGGACTCTGATCGTCCAAGCTGCCAACCACTGGCATACTGAATCTGCACAACTGATCACTCCCTTTAGAAAACTATCCAACTGGCTACTTGATGATCTAATGATCAGCTATGCGGTAGAGGGCGGTGGTGTTGGACCACATATCGATCAATATGATGTATTCATCACTCAAGGGCTCGGTAAGCGTCACTGGCGTGTTGGGGCAAAAGATGAAGGACAATATACTGAAACGTGTCGACACTCAGCTCTACGTCAAATTGAAGGCTTCGACTCCATCATTGATGATATCTTAGAGCCTGGTGATATTTTGTATATCCCACCGGGCTTCCCGCACGAAGGCTATGCTCTTGAACCTTCGTTAAGTTATTCCGTTGGATTCCGCTCTCCTACCGAGCAAGAACTGCTAAGCAACTTTGCTGACTACGTCATTGCCAATGAGATTGGTGAACACCACATGCACCAACCAACACGACAGACTCAAACAGAACATGGCGTAATCTTGTCCTCAGATCTACAACAATTAACGGAAATGTTAACCCGTTCCCTACAAAACCCTACCGTCATAAAAGATTATATGGGGTGTTTGTTAAGTCAGTCACGCCATGTCATGGATATTGCGATTCCTGAAGAGGATTGGGAAGCGAGCGATATTCACAACCTGCTCATGTCTGGGGATCTGCTGGCTAGAATTGGTGGATTACGCGCCCTCTATAATCAAGGGGAAGAACAAACTGTTTTTATAAACGGAGAAGTGTTCACCGTTGCTGAAGATGAAACTGATGTCGTTCTTGCGTTATGTAACCACGAAGTTTTATCGAAAGAGAATTTAGGAGAGCAGGCAAAAAATCCTGCTGCCATCGCCCTCATTACTCAACTGGTCAATAAGGGTTATTGGTACTGCGACGAATAAATACAAAAAAGGCGAGTATGACTACTCGCCGTCTCCATTCTTGTTCGACTACATTTACTCTACTTTAAACTGCCCAACCAACTGCTGCTGCCTCTCAGATAAATTAGCGATATTCTGGCCAATTTTCTCCGAAGCGGTTGATTGCTCCAATAGTTTTTCACTCAAACTTCGAATATTCGACACATTGCCATTCACTTCCGTTGACACTGATTGCTGCTCTTCAGCTGCCCTTACTATCTCACTGTTCATGTTTTGAATTTCAGTAACCAATTCGGAGATCTCATTCAGACTGTCTACTGCTAGCGTAACTTGTTGAGCCGTTTCTACCGCTAAACTGTTACCCTCTGAAATAGCATGAACCACACTGCGAGTACCACTTTGTAGGTTATCAATAACCCCACGAATCTCGCCAACCGAGTCATGCGTTCGGCTTGCTAATTGCCTCACCTCATCCGCAACCACCGCAAAACCTCTGCCTTGCTCACCAGCACGCGCAGCTTCAATCGCAGCGTTAAGTGCCAGTAAATTAGTCTGCTCAGAGATCCCCTCTATGACGGATAAGATGGCCGTGATATTCGAACTATTACTTTCAAGCTCCGTCGCAATTGGCACTGCACTGGCCATACGCTCAACCAGATCTTGCATAGAGATTGCCGAGTTTTCAATAATGGTTTGACCTGAACGAGAAGACGCTTCTGCTTGCTTCGCAGCGGTTACAGCTGAATCAGCATTTTGAACCACTAGCCCTGCTGTTTGTGTCATCTCTTCTGAGGCCGTTGCTACCATATCAACTTCACGAAATTGTGACTCACTTCCCTGCTTAGATTCCGCCGCTATAGCGCTTGACTGAACTGACGTTTGACTCATCTCATTCGTCGCAGTAACAACCTCTTTAATCGTCTGCTGAAGCTTGTCTAAAAAACGATTAAACCATGTGGCCAGCTCACCAATTTCGTCACCAGATTTCACTTCTAAACGCTGGGTTAAATCTCCTTCACCGGTCGCAATATCTTTTAAGCGACTCACAACCTCTTTAATTGGTGCGACTAATTTAATCGCCGTAAACCACATGATGAGCAGTCCACATATTGTCACCAAAACACCAATAGTCATTTGGCTCTGAATAGCAGATGAAGACTGCTCCTCGATGATCTGATTAAGCGCAATCGAATCTGCCATTACCGCTTCTCGTGGCATCGTGATCACTACACCCCATGTAATATTACCCAGTGTCACTGGCATGAATACAGTTAGCTCTTGTTTATCATCACTCCAGACTGATACATCTTTCCGATCACGAGTCCATTGAGGTAGATCGCTCGGCAAACCAAAGTCCGCTGTTATTTTTTGAGCAATCTTCGTTTTATCGCCATCCCAAGCCACTAAGAAACCACTTTCAGAGATAATACTTACTTGGCCGACTCCATTAAAGAGTTCGCTATCGGCTTTTTCAATATACGACTGCAATTTGTCGATTTTTAAATCCAACCCAATGCTACCAATCACTTCATTACCATCAATCAGTGGTAATGTTAGAGAGGTTAATAAACTTTGTGTTTCAGTGTGTATATATGGGGTCATGATGCACATGTCGTTTTTTATCACGCTACATGAATACCAGTAGTTTCGCGCCTCACCATTTTCCACTATCGAAGTATCATTTATCTCATCGTCTGGAACGATGTAGACTTCAGGAGCGTTTTTCGCGTTTCGGTACCAATATGGAGTAAAGCGTCCCTTATCATTAGAACTGAGTCCTTCATCATCGATAAACAGTGCATCTACACCATCTAATTGATTATCTTCATAGATTGCAAACGAACCGTACACGATATCAAACTGTTCAACCGTATTTTCTAAAATCCCTGTTATTGAGCTTCGAAGAAATGCAGAGTCTGCCTGCTGACTCTTTGAGTGAATGCGAAGATAGGAGATATTCTCTCTCATCATCGCAGTCAAACTTGCCGCTTCATCTAAAAATTTTTGGACTAACGATGCTTGATTATTAGCTTCACTCAATAACAGTTGCAGAGATTTGCTTCCCACTGATTCAGTGCTTTGCAGTTGAATTTCATTCTGACTTTGTATTGAGGAGTAGATAGATTGCCCAATTAGCGAAGCTGCCACTAATAACAAACAACAACCTGATAATAGGGTTACCTTCCATTGTACAGATATTTTCTTCACACTATTCACCTAGTTATCAATTAACAACATAAGCAGAATAATGAATCAAACTAATGACAATAATAAGTYATATAATTTACATTTGTGACATCTATACAGGTTATAGTGTCAAATTATGATATTAAGTCAGAGTTAACACCTGACTTTATAAAGCAGTAAAAAATGTATGTGGATTTGTAGAAAAGAGTAACCAAACCACATTGCAGTTTGGTTACTTGATGATTATTGTACCTTAAATTGACCGACTAGCTCTTGTTGTCTTGAAGATAGATCAGCGACACGCTGTCCAACCCGTTCTGATGCCGTTGATTGTTCCAATATGTTTTGACTTAAGTCACGAATGTTAGAGACGTTACCGTTCACTTCCGTTGACACTGATTGCTGCTCTTCAGCCGCTCTTACAATACTACTGTTCATCTCTTGAATCGTACCGACTAGTTCGGAAATATGACTTAGGCTAGTCACCGCTTGTTGAACTTGTTCCGCAGTTCCAATCGCCAAATGGTTTCCCTCTGAGATCGCATTCACGACGCTACGAGTACCAGATTGCAACTGATCTATCACTTGTTTTACTTCACCGACAGAGTCATTGGTTCTCCTAGCTAGCTGCCTCACTTCATCTGCAACCACCGCAAAACCACGTCCCTGTTCTCCTGCTCTCGCCGCCTCAATCGCTGCATTGAGTGCCAGTAAATTAGTTTGCTCTGAAATCCCCTCTATCACGGAAAGAATTTCAGTAATGTCCTTACTATTTTTTTCAAGATCTGTTGCTACTGGTACCGCCATGGCCATACGATCAACTAACTCCTGCATAGAGGTTGCTGAGGCTTGAACTACTATTTGTCCCTCTGCCGCTGACTCTTCCGCTTGGGTTGCCGCTTGTACTGCTGAATCCGCATTAGAAACTACTAAGCCTGCCGTCTGTGTCATCTCTTCTGAAGCAGTAGCAACCATATCCACCTCTTTAAATTGAGACTCACTGCCCTCTTTAGAGTGTGCCGCTATTTTACGAGCCTCAATGGACGTTTTGCTCATCTCATTAGTCGCCTCAACGACTTCTGAGAAAGTGGCCTGTAACCTTTCTAAAAATCGATTAAACCAGGTTGCCAATTCGCCGACTTCATCTTGAGATTTTACGACTAAACGCTGAGTGAGATCCCCTTCGCCTGTGGCGATATCTTGTAGACGATTCACCACATCTTTAATCGGAGCCACTAACTTAAAAGAAGCAGCCCATATAATGAATAGACCAATTAATGTAACGACCCCTCCGGTAGAAATTTGGATAAATATGGATTCTGAAGCTTGTTTCTCGATCAATACTGTCAATGCCTGAGCGTCATGTACCACACTCTCTCTTGGCATAGTAATCACTACCCCCCAGTTTGACTGACTGAGTTTGATCGGCATAAACACAGTCAATGAAGCACCATCACGATCCCATAATGACTGAGTCTCTCCTTGGGATAGCCACTGATTAAGCTCTGAAGGTAATCCTATCTCGGTACTAATCGGTGTGCCTACCAATGATCTATCTTGATCCCAACCAACAAGTACACCACTGTGGCTTATAATGCTCACGCTGCCCGCACCACCAAATAAGGCTTGATCTGCTGCTAAGGCATACTCTTGCAGCTTCGACACCTTCAGGTCAATACCCATCACCCCAATAACCTGTCCCTCTTTGATTAATGGTACGGTGATGGTACTGATCAAGTTTTGCTGACCATTTTGTTCAATGTGGTAAGGATCCATCACACACATCTGTTTATTGCCAATAGTACAGTTATACCAGTAATTTCTTGCTTGACCACTGCTTGCGGCTGCAGAGTCGTTAATCTCTGCTTCGCTAATAATCGACATGGTGGCCTCCCCCTTTTCTTGGCTTTTATACCAATGAGGGGCAAATCGTCCGGTTTCATTCGCACTCACATATTCGGCATCAATATAGTTACCATCTTCTCCATCTAGCATATTCGGTTCAAAAACGGCAAAGGCACCGTGAATGTTATCGAAGTTTGTCACTGAGCGCTTTAGAAGCTCTGAAACGGTTGTTCTTAACTCGGAGCTATTGGTGTAGTTCTCTTCCGCATTAAATTGAAGAAATGAAATGCTTTCTGCAAGCATCTCGGCACGGTACATCGCTTCATCAAGGTATTGCTGTACCTGGGAGGCTTGAGCGTTCGCTTCGCTCAATAAGAGTTGTTGAGATTTGTTAACCACTGATTCAGTACTTTGTTGCTGAATAGCGGCTTGATTAGAGGAAGACGAAACAATCGAAAAACTGATGAGTGAAATAGCAACCAGAAGTAAACAGCAACCGGATAGTAGAGTTATCTTCCATTGGACTGATAGTGTGGACATTGTGCTCTCCTTGTCATAAAACTTAATACATCCCGACTTAATTACATATCGGTTATAACATCCATTTAATTAATAATACTCATTAAAAAAGGTTAAAGTGAAAAAAAGCGCGGCATGATATTCACTGCCGCGCATAAGCCTGTCACAGGCTGAACTTTAAGTGATTAAGGTACCAGTAAACACGATACTGAGTGGATCTCATCACCTTTTAATTGCGGTCTGTTTTGACTACATGTTTCTGTCGCCACTGGGCAGCGCGTTCTAAACACACAACCTGATGGTGGGTTAATCGGTGATGGCAAATCACCTTCAAGCATCTGAATGGTTTTTGCACGTTCAATTTTCGGATCAGGGATCGGTACCGCAGACATCAGTGCTTTTGTATAAGGATGTTGTGGCTCTGCAAACAGAGGAGCACACTCTCCAAATTCAACCGCATTACCAAGATACATGACCAATACTCGATCAGAAATGTGTTTAACTACTGATAAATCATGTGCAATAAACACTAAGCTCAAACCCAGTTCTTTCTGCAACTCTTTCAACAAATTAACAACTTGTGCTTGAATAGATACATCAAGAGCTGAAACCGGTTCATCACAAATAATCATTTTGGGTTTAAGAATCAACGCACGTGCAATTCCAATACGCTGACACTGACCGCCAGAAAACTCATGTGGATAACGGTTAATCACGTTAGGCAGTAACCCAACTTTATCCATCATCTCTTTGACCTGCTCTTTTACTTCATCTTTAGAAAGATTTGGGTAAAAAGTACGCAGTGGTTCTGCAATGATGTCACCGACACTCATTCGAGGGTTCAATGAAGCAAGAGGATCCTGAAATATCATTTGGATCTCTTTACGCTTAAGGCGCAGAGCTTCATCTTCAAGTTTGGTCAGGTCTTCTCCCATCCAAACAACATTACCCTCTGTGGCTGGCACTAAACCGATGATGGCACGTGCAAGCGTTGATTTACCACAACCAGATTCGCCCACAACACCTAACGTTTCACCTTCATAAAGCTTGATGTTAACACCATCAACGGCTTTTAGGTTAGCAGGTTTAGACCAAGGCCATGCAGACTTAGAGGCAATGCTGAAGTGCACTTTTAAATCTGTAATATCGAGAATTAACTTCTTTTCAGCTTCCATTACCAAGACTCCCATTCAGAAAAACAAGCACGAGCACGACCTTCACCAAATGGTGTCAAAATCGGAGACTCTTTACTGCAACGCTCAGTAACACGATGGCAGCGATCTTGATAAGGGCAACCAGGAGGCAGGTTAAGCAGATTAGGTGGATTACCAGGAATTGTTGGCAATACCTCACCTTCTGTATCAAGACGTGGAATCGCCTTCAACAGCCCCTCTGCATACGGGTGACTAGGTTTATAGAAAATATCATTAACGGTACCGTACTCCATGGTACGGCCAGCATACATAACAAGGACTTTGTCACAGCTTCCAGCAACCACACCTAAATCATGAGTAATCATGATAATAGCGGTATTGAACTCATCTTTAAGCTCATTCAACAGATCCATGATCTGAGCTTGAATCGTTACATCTAATGCCGTGGTTGGTTCATCGGCAATCAAAAGTTTCGGGCGACATAACAGCGCCATTGCAATCATGACACGTTGACGCATTCCGCCTGAAAATTCATGCGGATACATCGTAATACGTGCACGTGCTTCAGGAATTTTAACCGCTTCAAGCATGCGAACAGACTCTTCAAATGCTTCTGCTTTGCCCATACCTTTATGCAGCATCAACACTTCCATTAACTGATCACTCACCTTCATGTATGGATTAAGTGATGTCATTGGGTCTTGAAATATCATCGCTATCTGTTCAGCGCGAACTTTATTAAGCTCTTTTTCAGGCAAGTTTAGAATCTCATTGCCTTCAAACTTTGCACTACCAGAGATAATACCGTTTTTTGCTAATAGTCCCATCAGGGCAAATACAGTCTGGGATTTTCCCGAACCTGACTCCCCTACAATTCCAAGAGTTTCACCTTGTTGTAGAGAGAAGTTTAAATCGTTTACTGCTGTCACGTTACCATCTTGTGTGGTGAATTCTACGCGCAGATCTTTGACATCTAATAAGCTCATAATGCTTCCTGCTTAATATATTTAATAGCAGACAGTTCTATCTGTCTTTAGGGTCAAGCGCATCACGCAGACCGTCACCGATGTAGTTAAAGCAGAACAGTGTGACAACCATAAAGATTGCAGGGAATGTTAACTGCCAAATAGCCACTTCCATCGTTTGAGAACCTTCTTGCAATAGTGCACCCCAACTTGTCATTGGTTCCTGTACACCTAAGCCTAAGAAGCTAAGGAAAGACTCTGTTAAAATCATGCTTGGTACGAGTAGTGTTGAATATACTGCCACGATGCCTAGTACGTTTGGAATGATATGACGTCTAATGATGTTCCACTTACTCACACCAGATACATGCGCAGCTTCAATGAACTCTTTGCTACGTAGGCTTAATGTTTGACCACGAACAATTCGCGCCATATCCAGCCAAGCAATGGCACCGATTGCGACAAATATTAGGAAAATATTACGACCAAAAAAGGTCACTAATACAATCACCAAAAACATGAATGGAATGGAATATAGAATTTCCAAGATACGCATCATGGCACGGTCAGTTTTTCCACCAATAAAGCCTGAAGTCGCACCATATACAGTACCGATAATAACGGCAACTAAGGCCCCCATTACACCAACCATCAATGAGATTCGACCACCTATTAAGGTTCTCACATAGAGATCACGACCTAAGCTATCGGTACCAAATATATGCGTGGCGCTCGGTGCTTCATGCAGGGCATACCAATCAGTATCATCATAAGCAAATTCGGCCAACATTGGCGCAATAATTACCGCTAATGTAATTAGTATTAATACAAACAGGCTAAACATTGCTGCTTTATTTCGTTTAAAACGTATAGCTGCATCTTGCCAAAGGCTACGGCCTTCAATCTCTAAGTTCTCAGAGAACTTTTCAATCGCGTCTAAATTTTCTTTTTTAGTTAACATAGGATCCGTCCTTTAATAGCGAATTTTTGGATCGACATAAGCAAGTAAAATATCAACGATTGCATTGAAGATAATGAATAGGAAGCCAATCAGAATTGTTATTCCCATTACGAGCGAATAGTCACGGTTAAAGGCGGCGTTTACAAACAACTTACCAATGCCAGGCAGTCCGAAAATAGTTTCGATAACTACGGAGCCAGTAATGATACCGACAAATGCTGGTCCCATGTACGATACAACAGGTAGCATAGCGGGTTTTAGTGCGTGTTTGACAACGATGTATGAGTAGCTTAACCCTTTTGCGCGAGCAGTACGGATGAAGTTACTGTTTAAGGTTTCAATCATGCTACCACGTGTAATACGAGCAAACGTTGCTACGTAAAGCATCGACATACCGAGTACAGGCAGTGTCATGAACTTCCAACCGCCGTCGTGCCAACCACCTGCGGGGAACCAACCAAGATTAATAGAGAAGATATAAATCAATACCGGGGCTAATACAAAGGAGGGCATAACAATCCCTAACATCGCAGTGGACATTACTCCGTAATCTATCCAGGTGTTTTGCCGCAGAGCCGCAATGGTTCCGACACTGACTCCGAATACCACCGCAAAGATGAATGCAACCGCACCTACTTTTGCAGAAACGGGTAGTGCTGCACCAACCAATTCGTTAACAGTAAAGTCTTTATATTTAAATGAAGGTCCAAAGTCACCTTGAATGACATTGGTAAGATAAGTGGTGTATTGCTCTAATACAGGTTTATCTAACCCATATTTAGCATTAATGTTCGCCATTACCTGTGGGGGTAACGTACGTTCACTTGAAAATGGGCTACCAGGGGCAAAGCGCATTAAGAAGAAAGAGACCGTAATCAATACCAACATGGTTGGGATTGCTTCTAGGATCCTTTTTAGTATGAATTTAAGCATAAACTCACTCAGTCTGTGACAATTGAAATGAAATAGATACTACATGCAGTTTTCTGCATGCAGTATCTTAAGGTATTTTTATTATTATTAGATGGTGTACTTATTTAGCAATGATGTACATATCTTTAGAGTAGAGCTTATCTTCAGCATTGTTTACTGCGTAGCCACCAACATGTGGGTTAACTAGACGCGTTGTAACGTACTGATAGATAGGAGCAAGAGGCATGTCTTTCGCTAGCAATGCTTCTTGAGCGTAGTAGTACTTTTGACGCTCAGCTTCTGATGTTGCTTGAACCGCTTTCAGGGTCAGCTCATCATATTCGGCACTCTTATAGTGGATACCACCCGTCGTGTTTTTACCTTCCATTAGAGAAGTAAACGTAGATGCTTCGTTATAATCTCCACACCAACCAGCACGAGCCGCTTCAAAGTTACCCTGCTTCTTAGTTTCTAGGTACGTTTTCCACTCTTGGTTTTCAAGGGTGACTTCAACACCTAGCGTCTTCTTCCACATTGAACCAATGGCTACCGCAATCTTCTTATGGTTTTCACTTGTGTTGTAAAGTAGTGAGAACTTAAGTGGGTTTGATTCGTTGTAACCAGCAGCCGCTAGCAACTCTTTCGCTTTGGCATTACGCTCTTTTTGAGACATTTTACCGTAAGCAGGAAGCTCAGGACTGAAGTCAGCAATGATTTCAGGTGTTAGGAAGTAAGCGGGTTTCTGGCCTTGACCAAGAATCGCATTTGAGATGATGTTACGGTCAATCGCGTATGAGATCGCTTTACGGACACGAACATCATTAAATGGTGGCTTATGTGTGTTGAAGTTGTAGTAGTACGTACATAAGTTACCTTTAATTGCTAAAGAATCAGCGTGCTCTTTTTTCAAGCGCTTAAAGTGTTCATTAGGGACTTCGTAAGAGATATCTAACTCACCAGATAAGAAACGGTTCATTTCCGCTACTTGGTTTTCAATTGGTAAGAATGTTACTTTGTTTAGGACGGTTTTATCATTGTCCCAGTAGTTTTCATTACGAGTAAGCTCAAGACGCTCGTTCACTACCCACTTGTTGACAACAAATGCACCATTACCTACAAAGTTTTCAGGTTTAGTCCACTTATCACCAAACTTCTCTACGGTTGCTTTATGTACTGGTTTCACTGTTGTGTGTCCAGTCATCATAACGAAATAAGGTACTGCAGATTCTAACTTCACTTCAAAAGTGTAATCATCAAGTGCTTTAACACCTAATGTAGATTTATCTTTCTTGCCAGAGATGATATCTGAAGCATTGATCATTGTTGTCATCTCTAGGTACCAAGAGTACGGAGAGGCGGTCAATGGATCAACTGCGCGCTGGAAGCTGTATACAAAGTCATGAGCCGTGACTGGATCGCCATTTGACCACTTTGCATCTTTACGAAGGTAGAAAGTAAATGTTTTATTGTCAGCAGTTTCCCAACGTTCAGCAACGCCTGGGATAGTTTTACCGTCTGCATCTTGGTTTACTAAGCCTTCTAGCAGGTCACGAATAACGTGTGACTCTGGAACACCTTCTGTTTTATGTGGGTCAAGAGAAGCGACTTCAGTACCGTTACCACGGACAAGCTCTTGCTTGTCAGCCAGTTTTACACCAGCAGGTACGTTTGCAGAAAGTGCTGTAAATGATGTCGCGGCAAAAGATAGCCCAGCACCTAGAAGTAGGGCTTGAGTAATTTTATTTTTGTGCATGCTTTAAACTCCATTGTTTTTTATTGTTGCATCCATGTGTCTTCAATAGCAGAACGACTTGCTATCAGGGCTCATTGATATAATTCAACTAGAACCCTTTGAAGAGTTGCACCCAACCCTAGCAGCCATTATCAGTGTTTTCCACTATTTACGGTTATAAAGCGTAATAATTTTTAATGTTATCACAAATATCCATACATTCATCTGAATTATGATACTGCAACAGATGCTTTAAAACCACAAAACCAACTGGACAGCACTATACACTAAATTAACCTGCTTGTAACAAACTATCAGTTACAAACCCTGTCTACATCAGGCTATCCCGCACAATAGCCACATAATTTAAATGTTACGCAAAATAGTAACGATTTGGGCATTCAACGATTGGCTAACACGCTCGTGAATGAATATTCAGTCACACTATATCGATTATCTTTATTATTCCTTTATATACACCAACAAAGTTAACACTGATTCTCTCTCACTTTTTGCTCATTAGTGCATCACTATCTATCTAATAAATATGCCATAAGTCACCTATTATCTCTTTTTCTAAAAGGTGTTAAATCGTTAACAAATACAAGTGATGGGATTGGTTCTCCCCCCTCCCTCCCATCAGAGTATTATCCTGTTTTTTCCATTTTTTTAGATTAAGAAGAAGTGACCATTCAGATAGATGCAGCTTCTTAAGCGGTTCGTTATTATGGTTGAGCCCAGACAGGCAGTCAGCCCTTCAAGTAAAGTGTTAGGTGCTTCAAGGCTCTGGTGAATAGTCGCAAAGAGGTCATCTGCATGGTTTACTAAGATGAGAGCAATGGGCCATACTCTATTTATTTGCATCAGTTTCACCGGCCATGAACGTTAATAAATAAGAATATTCACTCGTTCAGCCAGTGTATTAACAATCTCTTGATCGGTACTATTTATATCAAGCAGTTCTTGAGTAGAGTAACGCTTAAACCCAAAAGAAAGCTGCATGGCATCAAGCTAACCTAGTGAGATATTGCGGCCTTTCCAGATTCATAAAGCCACTGTTTAAGTGCTTACCTAGAAAGGTGGGAAGACGTTAATTGGCTTTATGCTGTCTTGCCGTCCAAATCTCTTAATTTGAGTCTCTGACATATTTTGAAGCGATCCCATAGAGTAAATCATCGCTTCTTAACATCACCCGCCCCTTTTTATAACATATCTATTCACATCCAATGCTTTAAATCTCATTTTTTCGATTGATAATAAAAAAGGTAGCCTCGGCTACCTTTTTTATTAATATGTGACATGTCTCATAGGAAGCTAGGATTGTTGCTGCCACCTTTCAGTCGCTTTGTTATCTGCCTCTCTCGCATCTACCCAACGACGACTATCATTCACTTGTTCTTTCTTCCAAAAAGGAGCTTTTGTTTTCAAAAAGTCCATTATAAATTCGCATGACTCAAAGGCAGCCTGCCTATGTGCACTTGAGACACCAACGAAGACAATCTGATCGCCTAATTCTAAATCCCCAACTCGATGGATCACTCGCACCTTAAGCAGCGGCCAGCGACTTCTCGCTTGTTCAATAATGTCGGCTAATGCTTTCTCTGTCATTCCTGGGTAGTGCTCAAGTGATAGCCCTTGAACGCTGTCTCCTTGGTTGAAGTCACGCACTTTACCGATAAACGTGACCACAGCTCCCGCTTCTGAACCTTGCGCTAATTGTTCATACTCATGTGAAAGAGAAAAGTCTTCTGTTTGAACTGAAATCATCTAACCTCCGGTTACAGGGGGAAAGAAAGCAACTTCATCACCTGAGCTAACTGTGGAATCTAAAGAGCTGATCGTCTGGTTAACCGCGACTAGCAACTTTCCAGCCTCTAAAGCAAGCGACCATTTATCCCCCTTAAGTATGAGTTCACTTCGAATGGCTTCAACATTTTCATAGTTCCCTGTCAGCTCAACACTGTCAGTTCCGACGAGCTCACGAGTTTGAGCAAAAAATAGAACCTTTATCATTTTTCCACCTTGAAGTGACCTGACTTTCCACCTGTTTTTTCTAACAGGCGTACCTGTTCAATGACCATATCTTTTTGAACCGCTTTACACATGTCATAAATCGTTAGTGCTGCCACCGACGCTGCGGTTAATGCTTCCATCTCAACGCCCGTCTTACCTGTTAACTTACAACAAGATTCAATTCTCACCTTATTCAGTTCAGGCAACGCTTCTAACTGCACTTCGACTTTTGTCAGTAGTAATGGGTGACACAGTGGGATCAGTTCCCAGGTTCTCTTTGCTGCTTGAATACCAGCAATCCTGGCAGTAGCAAATACATCTCCTTTGTGATGATCCCCGGACACAATCAGCGCTAATGTTTCTGGTGCCATATGAACAAATGCTTCAGCTCGAGCTTCTCGAACTGTTTCTGATTTGGTAGAAACATCAACCATATTCGCTTCACCTGAAGCGTTGATGTGTGTGAAATTATTCATTACATCTTTACCTTAATTCTTAACCGCCAATAGAAGCCAAATGAGGGGTCATGCCAGAATGACCATCGTGCAAAAAGTGCCCTTTGGCTTTACCTTCTAATTGAGTTGAAATTCTTGAAATTAATTCAGCTTGCTGGTTGTCATGTTGGAGTAAGTCACGTAGATCGGTGCCGTAATCACCAAATAGACACATATGCAGTTTGCCTTTGGCTGAAATTCGCAGTCGATTGCAACTTTGGCAAAAATCTTTCTCATAGGGCATGATCAAACCAATTTCGCCCAAATAGTCTGGATGAACAAATACTTGTGCAGGGCCATCATTTTGGCTCTTAATCTTTAAGATCCATCCATTTGCAATCAGTTGATTTCGAATGCTGACACCTGACTTATGATGCTTTTCAAACATGTGGTCCATTTCACCCGTTTGCATTAACTCAATGAATCTAAGTTGAATTGGACGCGTTTTAATCCAGTTCAAAAATTGAGGCAACTCTTGTGAATTGAGATCTTTAAGAAGCACAGTATTGATTTTCACCTGCTCATAACCCACTTCAAAAGCTCTATCAATACCTGACATCACCTCATGAAATTTGTTTTCACCGGTAATCTGATGAAACATTTTTGGGTTTAAGCTATCAACACTCACATTAATATGAGTCAGTCCAGCCTCTTTCCAAGCAGCAACCTCTTTTTGCATACGATAACCGTTAGTTGTCGTGGCAATTTTTTTGATGTTATCTTGCTCAGCCACCGCATTAATGATCTCAACAAAATCTCGTCGTAGGCTTGGTTCTCCACCCGTCAGGCGGATCTTTGAGGTACCACAAGCAGCAAACGCACCAACGATACGTTTGATTTCATGAATATTAAGGAATGTCGGCTTCTTCTCTTCCCGATGATAACCATCAGGTAAGCAGTAAGTGCATTTAAAGTTACAGACATCGGTAAGTGACAGTCGCAAGTAGTAAAATTTGCGATCAAAGTTATCTTCGAATTGTTTTATCACGGAACACCTTTCCAAACACGGGAGGCCGGTTCATTTCCAAACGGACCCTTGTGACAACATCGTCACTGGCTCTATTGACTTATCAACCTATTCTTGAGGGACTTAGCGAGTAGAGCTCGGAGTTCTTGTAACCAGGATGGGCTACCAGTCACTATAAAATACGCAATATTTGAGTATATTTCCATTCTATAGA
>NZ_JAKJSQ010000169.1:0-639 GCF_050337105.1 Aliivibrio kagoshimensis | reverse complement strand
TATCTGCTAAATTCATGTAATAAAATTTATAAATGCATGGTAACTCACTAATTTTATAGGTGATATGTGTTAGTTTTCATTGCATAATTTATAGTTGTCTAGTTGATTAAAAATAGCAGGAGAGTGGATATGAGTAAGGTTATTAGTTTTATAAATTTAAAAGGTGGCGTGGGAAAAACTACAACAGCAGTAAACATGGCATCAATTCTTGCAAAAAAACATTATAAGAAAGTATTGTTGATTGACTTAGACCCACAAACGAACGCGACTGTCAGTTTGATAAAGCAAACAGAATGGCAAGAAATACATGATGATAAGCAGACATTGTTTCATTTATTTGAAGATATGCTTAGGTCCACATCGAATTTTGATATTAATAAAGCAATTGTTAAGGATGTTTCTAATATTAAAAACTTAGATCTTCTACCATCAAGTTTAGAGTTTGTGAATATTCAGGATGAAATACCGGAAATAAGTAATAAGGAGTATGTAAGTCATGTCGATGTTTTAGGTAATACGATAGCACATATTAAAGATGACTATGATTATATAATTATAGACTGCCCACCTAATCTAGGTGCCATTACATTGAATGGTATAAATATTAGTGATCACTATATTGTCCCAACAATACCGGAT
>NZ_JAKJSQ010000168.1:0-672 GCF_050337105.1 Aliivibrio kagoshimensis | reverse complement strand
ATTAATGACTAATTACCAATCAATCATTGTGACGCTCTTCAAATGTTGATTATTTAATCATAAATTATCGAATTGATGGATAATCATTCGATCAGAATTTAAATGATGAAAATAGCTTGCCATCACACTATTTCACTCTATAATCCCGCCTCGTTGACAGGATATGAACTTACACAAGTTTGAATGGTGTCAACATTTATACGGAAACGTTGAGGCATTAATAATAGTCACTTCATTATCAGTATAAATTGAATTATCCGGAAGGTTGAGATTAATATAAATTAACCCTTGACATTCCAAACGGTCAGCGTAGTATACGCGGCCTGACTCGGTGAAGCGCAAAGCGCTAACGCATTGAAGTCAAAGCTCTTTAACAATTTGACCATGCAATTTGTGTGGGCACTCGTGAATAGATTATCAAAAAATAATCTCAATGAACTGAGTGGCCTTAATCRATAAGTTTCGACTTATTGACACAGTCAAATCGTTCAAACGAAAGTTTGAACAAAATCAGTAATAATCATTGAGCGTTGTTTTCTCTTTTAGCAAGAGAARCAACAATGAAAAAACTTTAATTGAAGAGTTTGATCATGGCTCAGATTGAACGCTGGCGGCAGGCTTAACACATGCAAGTCGGGCGGAAACGATGATAGCTTGCTATCAGGCGTCGAG
>NZ_JAKJSQ010000167.1:0-707 GCF_050337105.1 Aliivibrio kagoshimensis | reverse complement strand
GATAAATACTCAACAAGAAAAATAGTTAATTCAAACTTGGGTAAATGGCTTGAAAATGATGAGATAAATACTCTTATCTATCAAGAGTTTTTTGAGTTCGATGTCGAAAAGTCCGTTATTCCTGAGATACCGTTAGAAGATAGATTGGATGACGAAGACCTCAATACATTAAGATTAGTTACGCAGCTTTCTGAAAGCGATATAAAACAAAATGTTGAACAATTGATAGAAGAAATTAACAAATGAATAAAATAAAATCAATTGAAGTTCGAGACTTTAGAGTATATGAAGGTACAGAGAGGTTCGAATTTTGCGATTCTAAAGGCATTGCTAACTTAGTTGCAATATATGCTCCAAACGGGTTTGGCAAGACTTCGTTCTTTGACGCTATAGAATGGGCTTATAGTGACAAAATCGACCGATTAGAACAGAGTATTTTAAAAAAGGAAGTAAAGGGTGACGACTTTTCTATTAACGATAAAATCGTATTAACTAATAGGAGTAGTTATAGAAAGAGTAAGAAATCACGAGGAAAAATTACGATTGACACAGAAAAAGGCCTATTGATTAAGGAAGTGTCCGTAAGAAAACGAAATGGTGTTGATACAAAAGATGATTACAGAGCAGGAAATATCAGCGGAATTTACAATAAGGAGCAAATTAAAGATCTTCCTAGCACTAATATATTGACACATGATCAAATAGAT
>NZ_JAKJSQ010000166.1:0-714 GCF_050337105.1 Aliivibrio kagoshimensis | reverse complement strand
AAAGAAATATATTATGGGTGATGAGCAAAACCCAGACAAAGCTTCCTTTGAATATAATAGTAGAAAACAAGCTCTGATTATTAATGATTTAAAGCGGTATGGGATTAATTCTTTATTGGTTGATGATTATAGCGAAATAACATCTGTTCTTGCAGAAATAGAAAATCGATTTAAAAAGAAAACAATTTTTATTTCTGGCAGTGCTGAGACGTATCTTCCGTACAATAAACTCGATTCAGTTAATTTTATACATACTCTTTCAAGAAAAATCATCGAAAATAATTTTCGTATAGTTAATGGATTTGGATGGGGTGTGGGAAGCTCTGTAATCAACGGAGCACTTGAACCAATTTATCAAAAGCCCCTAAAATATTCAGAGTCTCAACTAGTATTAAGACCTTTCCCACAATTTGAATCAGGAAGTAAAAAACTTCCTGAACTTTGGGAAGAATATAGAAATAAGATGATTTCATTGAGTGGAATTTCACTATTTCTTTTTGGAAACAAGGAGGAGGATGGTGGTATTGTTGATGCAAATGGTGTTATCCGTGAGTTTGAAATATCGAAAAACCTAGGGAATTTCTGTATCCCTATTGGATGCACTGGATACGCTGCTAGAATAATATCAGAAATGATTATTGAGTCACCTAGTGATTTTTACGAAAACCATGAAGAGATCTTACCATTTATAAGATTACTTAATAATAATGAAAC
>NZ_JAKJSQ010000165.1:0-718 GCF_050337105.1 Aliivibrio kagoshimensis | reverse complement strand
CACTAATATATTGACACATGATCAAATAGATAGATTTCTAAGGCAAGAAACACCAGAGAAAAAATTCTCAGTATTGCAGGATTTTTGGCCCGAAGGTAAAAGAACTTTTACAAAATATGAAAATATAATGGTTCTGTTATCCCAAGTCGAAGGTAAATCTAGTGAAATCGGTACTAAAATAAAAGACCTTCAAAGTCAAATTGACGATTTATCTATGTCCAGTGACAGTTCGATTCGTATAGAACAACTCGTAGAATTAATCAATTCTAGGGAACATTTGACTAGCAAATTTGAATTTTCGGACAATAAATTAGGTAAAAAGCAGTACGATACACTATTGTTTAATAGTTCTTTAAACAAGAAAAAAACTATAGAGTCTATAGAGGAAATTAAAAGAAGAAGCACTCAATTATCCTGGCTAAATGACAATTTTGATGTTTACAGTAAGAAGAAAATTGAAACCTCATCATTACTTAAAGATGTTGATTTAATAAAGAAAAGATTAAATTTGTTTAAAAATTTTAATCAACTTACTTCCGAAATTACAATTAAAAATAACCTTAAAAATGAGATTCAAAAAAAACGTAATGACTTCCAAATTATCTTCAACGATATTGATGATATTTTAAATTCAAAGTCAGATATTGAAAGCATTAACGAAAATATTAGTAATTCATATAAAAAAATTAGCTCTATACATATCAATCTAGCCTCCTAC
>NZ_JAKJSQ010000164.1:0-718 GCF_050337105.1 Aliivibrio kagoshimensis | reverse complement strand
CTGTAAGTTTATACGATTTTTATATTCTGTGATCTCTATTTCTGATTTAAAGTTACTAATGCTGTTTTCTAAATGTGGGAATCGCATACCAAATCGAAGGAAACCAATGGGGAAATTGTTGTCGATGAGCAGCGGAGTCGATATATGTATGGCATTTTCATTAATATGAGTAGATTGGGATAGTGGTGAGTCGATATTTATATAATCCGGGTGTAACTCAGTGATGAACTCACCATATTCTCTAATTAACTCACTACCATCATGTATTAATAGTCCTGATTCATCATAGACATTAACGTACATCACTTTATGGTTGGTTTTGAATGTGGTTAAAATGGACAGAATGTCATTATAGTTACGATAAGTGATAGGTTCGATAAGGCTACTCGAGAGGGTTTGTGAGATGATCAGTCCCGTTTGCTTTAGCTCTTCATGCAGGTTCTGTTGAAGGGTCTGATTAAATAAATTGAGAGTATTATCAGTAATTTCTTTGAACTTATTGGTATGGTACAGAGTTAATGACAACCCGATAGAGCAGAGCAGTATGAAGAGAATCGCGCCGTATTTTATGCTTAAGTTACTTCTATAACGAATGCGGCTCATAGAAGTATCTCGTAACTACTGAATGCAGATAATAACGTCCTGTTCATTAATATCCTCTATATTAAAATCAAAATTGATAAATATGTTAATTAGCCAGCTTCTTGGTGTTACATAT
>NZ_JAKJSQ010000163.1:0-754 GCF_050337105.1 Aliivibrio kagoshimensis | reverse complement strand
TGCTTACTCACAGTGTTAAACAATAAGGAAGAAAAATGCCTTTTAATTCAGATATTGCCAATGAAATGAGCCTGCTTACCGAATTTTCATTAGATAGCTCGCAAGCGGGACTTAAGGTTCACCATGATGCGTCTCCTCAAACCATTGATGCGATGACACGTTTATTTAATAAAGGTTTAGTCACGCAAGTTGATGGCGGATATCTAACAGCCTTAGGTAGAGATGCTGCAGAGCATGCCCAAGGTGCAATTCAAATTTTAGCATCAAAATGTAGCGCTTAATCCTGAGTTGAATTTAGCAAGGATGCTAAATTCACTTTCACTCTACTCTCTGAGACCCTCTTCAACTGTTGACTCTACGCTCACGTATCATCTTTTCCTCCCTCTTTGTTTATGCTAAATGGTCATAAAACCGCCCTTTATTGATGTTTCTATTTTTGTCACACAGAAAATTTAGTGATCCGCTTAACAAATTGGTGAAAGTTTGTCTGTGAATAGGGCTGACTTAATATGCATAAATCTAGAATCAACAACACAGCATAGCGATAAATTGTTAGATCGTGAGAATAAACATGAATATTTAATCGATTAATGAATATCGGCTGAAACTTAACTCATAAGATAGTCGAATTATAAGTTGATTTGGGTCACATTTAAGATTTTTTTTTTAATTTAGTATGGCTTCACTTCAGTAGTTAAACCTTTCTAGAAGCACTTGAAATAACTATTAAAACCAAAATTTAATTACATATAAT
>NZ_JAKJSQ010000162.1:0-980 GCF_050337105.1 Aliivibrio kagoshimensis | reverse complement strand
ATACTAATGAGCTTATATTTCATAGTGGTCACCTCTGTTGTTGATTCTGTCGAACCTTAATCATGGCACATTGCGATGCCGAGACAGAGGTGACCATCTCATCAGACACCCCAAGTACCTATCTCACACTTTTAACTTCACAGTTTTCATCTATTTCAAGCTCAACACTGATTCACTCGCAGGGTTTTTCATTCCTGTATATCTACATGGGAAAACCTGCTTACACTGTCATCATGTTCAATTTGTGGTGAGAGTTTTCCAGTGACCGTACCAAGAAGTCAGCTTATCTGCTCAGAGGCGACACCCTATTATCACATTGTCTCTCGATGTGTGAGACGCAGTTATTTGTGTGGTGTAGATTCTGTTACCCAACAGAGCTTTGAGCACCGTCGTGGTTGGATTGAAGATAAACTCAAAGAGCTCAGCGCCATGTTTTGTATAGATATTTGTGCCTATGCCATCATGAATAATCACTACCATTTAGTGCTCAGTATTGATTGTGATGGCGTTAAAAACCTATCTGAAAAAGAGGTCGTGGAACGCTGGTGCTCATTGCACGAAATGCCTGTGTTGATTCACCGCTACCTAACAAAACAAGACACTCATAGCTCAACCAAAGCCGTGTGTCAGCAAATCATCTCCGAGTGGCGCGAACGGTTATCTAGCATCAGTTGGTTCATGAAAATCATCAATCAAACCATAGCAAGAATGGCGAACAAAGAGGATGACTGCACTGGACACTTCTGGGAAGGCCGTTTTAAAAGCCAGGCGTTGCTGGATGAGAAAGCGCTACTAACCGCGATGGCTTATGTCGATTTAAATCCGATTCGAGCCAGCATGGCAGACTCACTTGAAACCTCTGATTTCACCTCAGTCAAAGAGCGGCTCGCTGCCCTTAAATCGAACAAGTTAACTCCTCCTTGCCTGCATCCCTTCATTGGTAACCCAACCAACGAGTTGATTAAAGGCATTCCGTTGTT
>NZ_JAKJSQ010000161.1:0-997 GCF_050337105.1 Aliivibrio kagoshimensis | reverse complement strand
AATTGAAATACCACGTAAATAAGGCCGCTTCGCGGCCTTTTTTTTAATCATTTTTTTAATCGGTTGTTACAATTAAATGTATTCAACCTTTTCAATTTCAAATTCTTTCTGGCCGCCTGGAGTTTGAATTACGGTCTCATCGCCTTCCATCTTACCAATCAAACCTCTAGCAATAGGTGAATTAACAGAAATTCGACCGGTTTTGATATCCGCTTCATCATCCGCTACGATCTGGTATACAAACTCTTCATCAGAGTTAATATCAATCAGGCTAACTGTAGTACCAAAAATAACCTTGCCACTGTTTTCCATTTTTGTCACATCAATCACTTGAGCAAGAGAGAGTTTATACTCAATATCGCGGATTTGCGCTTCGCAAATACCCTGTTCTTCTCGCGCAGCATGGTATTCTGCATTCTCTTTTAAATCACCCAACTCACGGGCCTCCCCAATCGCTTTAGAGATGACTGGACGACGCTTTAATAATACTTCTAACTCTTCACGCAGTTTTTTCTCACCGCGTACTGTCATTGGAACTTTATCCATTACTGTAATACCTCAATACAAAGTACTTAACTCTTTTCAACGTGCTTAACCACAAAATTAATACGTCAATAATGCTATTTGAATACCGGATAGTGTAAACAAAGTTACCTCTTTGGTCACCTATCTATTATTTTTTCGTTGTTTCAATCAAATCACAACTAGGGTGCAACAGGTTGAACTGCTCATTTAGCCACCAATTTTATCGATCCCGATCACACTATTGAGTGTGAAAAGATCACAAAAAAGATAAAATATCACTTGTCTTTAAAATGAAACAGAACTTTAAGGGAACCTATATATAGTCTTAAAATCAATTGGTTAAACTACAGCCCCACACCAAAACCAACCTTATACAGTGAGCTTTTACATAATTTTACTACGAATTACCTTTGGTTATCTGTACAAATTACTTCACCAAACATAAACGAATACGTTGTGTAACCTCTTATAT
>NZ_JAKJSQ010000160.1:0-1061 GCF_050337105.1 Aliivibrio kagoshimensis | reverse complement strand
ATGTTAATTAGCCAGCTTCTTGGTGTTACATATGTTTAACAATTAAGATTATAACCAGAGAAAGTTTAATTATAGTGATAGAGGTTCAWAAACTATAATTTGAAGTAAGAATAAACCCCCTAAATAAATATATATTCAATGAGGGTTTATAAATATACGAATTAAATAGAAGTAATATAAGCGGATATAATGCCGATAACGCCACCAAATACCCCACCCCAAACGACTAACCAGCCAAGGTGTTCTTTAATGATTTTTTGAACCATCTCTTTGACTAATTGTGGAGTGAGTTCGTTCAGTCGTTGTTCAATGATATCTTCAATAGAGCGTTTCATTTCGTGAAACATGTCAGGTTGTTCTAGCTGCCGCTTTAATGCTTGTTTAAAGTTATCTTGTTGACTGATATCCCCAATTGAGGATTTCATTTTTTCAATAAAGGGGTCTCTTAGAGGTTGCAATGCTTCAGCTCCGCCTACCATAGCGAGCATGCCACCAAACTGTGAATTACTGATGACGTCTACCAGTGAATCAAAGGTAGGGGATAGGTCTATCTGTTCAATAACAGGGTCCAGATTTAGATTTACGGCTCCAGACATCTCATTTTGCAAAAAACGATCGACGTTTTCTTGTGTGAAAAATTGTTCCATCATTAAGCTTTGAATACTGCGTTTAAACTCTTCAAATCTAGAAGGGATAACACCAGAGCCATACAAGCCTGGTACTTTTTCAAACAACATATGAATGGCAAGCCAGTTGGTAAGTGCCCCTGAAAATGCGAATAAACCACAAAAGATAATAACGGGTTGATCAATTTGATAACCAATAAAGAGAATCAACAGAGAGATGACATTGGTAATAACACTTTTACTGAACATAGGGACCTCAAAAAACGAATAACGCGGGGATTGTAGTGGAGTCACTATGGAAAGTCACGAGGGATATCGTTGAATAAAGAGATGAAAAAAAAGAAAGAGATAAGCGAAAACTTATCTCTTTCTTTAATGTGCAAGCAAAGGTGGAGCTGTTTACTTCACGACTGATAATACAGTGTGGAGTTTATG
>NZ_JAKJSQ010000018.1:0-64847 GCF_050337105.1 Aliivibrio kagoshimensis | reverse complement strand
GCTCTATACATATCAATCTAGCCTCCTACAATAAATGGATTGATAAAATTAGCAGGTTAAATAGTGAGTGTATTGAATCTCTAGCAAAGCTTAAAAAAGATAGGGACATCATTGAGCAAAATTATTTAGAATACTTGAAAGGTAAAAGTCAAAAAGAAAATATTGATGATAAGATAGAAAAGTCAGATCTAGAAAGAAAAGAGTTACTAAATGAGATCAAAGACCTAGAGTTTCTAAAAGTTACTTTTGATTCAATTCTTTCTCAAAAACAATGGGAGCATGATATTCTTTATGATGATCCATTGTTCCAGAAAAGTCGTAGCAAACTAGTCGAGCTAAATATTGATCTAGATAATTTTAGTCATGAACTAGAAAAGAAAACTATAGAGTTCAATACTGCTGGAGAACTTTCAGAAAATTTGGACAAAATAAAAATTTGGGGGGAAAAATATATTGAATCGACACGACAAGATGATTGCCCTCTTTGCAATTCTAAATTCTCCAACTTTGAAGAGCTTTTATCTCGGGTTACACAGAGCAAAAATGATGTACTTAATATATCTGAGAAAAAGTTAAGAATTGAAAAAATCAAGCTTCAATCAGAAAATACTAGGAATAATATAAAGGATCTGGAAAAATCGTTAGTCTTTATGGTTCAAGAAAAAACTTCATCGCTTAATTGCAAATTAGATGTTCTCAATAAAAATCTTGTCCCATTAAATAACAATAGAGCTGAACTTGAATCCCAGATTTCATTGGTAACTTCAATAATCAATGAGAAAGTATCATTATTTAAAACTTATGATTTTGATGAAAATAATATAAATGAACATACTGTTTCAGTATTAAACTCTTGTATAGATAAAAAAATACGCACTAACGAGTCAAAATTAGAACGTTTAAAGAAAATAATAGATAACTTGCGTGACAAATCAGATTATAAGAATGAGTTTAAGTCTAAATATGATAGCTTAATATCCTCTAGTAAAAATAAAAAAGCTATAATTAACTTTAGTGACAGTCAGAAAGAGTCTTTAAAGCTAGCTAATAAATATCACCTTGAGATTGTTGAAGAAAGTAAAGGTAGCCTACAGACCAACATCAACTCATTGTCGCAAGAACTAGCTGAAAAAATAAAGACAATAGATATACTATCGGAAGAAATAACTACGGTCCATGATAAGTTGGATTCTAATGAATCAAACCTATCAGAGTCTTCAATTTTAGATGCATTGGTAGAGAAGGAAGAGTGTAGGTCAAAATCGGATATGTATATCTTTGATTACCTAGAGCGTTATCACCGTTGCAATCTTGAAGGCGAACCGGAAAAGGAAAGCATTTCTCAAGTAATGGAAAATGAAGAACAAACTAAAAACTATCTTGAAGATAATATTAATCAATTAGATTTATTTGAAACACATGTAGAGAGAGCGATCGATCAAAATCTACGTAGTGAGTATATTAATAAACAAGAAATTCTGCGCGAACGATTGAAGCCAGTAGAGTCCGCAAAGGTACGCTTAAATAAGTTGATAACTTCATGCATGACATATATGCAAGAAGGAATAGATAGCTACTTCAACAAAGAAGTAATTAATAAGATGTATCAACGTATCGAGCCTCACCCAAGCCTAACAGAAATTAATTTTATTGCAGAGATTGGAGATAGAGGCCCGAGGTTACTTATATCCGCGAAGGGTGAAAACGAAGAAGTTAATCCGGCAATCTACCTCAGTGCAGGACAAGTTAATGTTCTATCATTGAGTATTTTCTTAGCAAAAGCTTTCGAGTATGGAGGAGACACTATCAGCACGATATTCATGGATGACCCTGTGCACAATTTGAGTGACATCAATATTTTATCCTTTATTGACTTGTTGCGTAGCCTAACGTCTACCCATGACAAACAAATAGTTTTGTCTACTCATGATGAAAAGCTATTCAAACTATTGCAAAACAAAATTCCAGAAAACTATAATAAAAGCAAATATATAGAACTGGCTGGCGAAGGAAGGATTAAGCCCATCGCTCCTGTGCGTTAATTTTATAGACGTGTAGTGGTACGCTGAGATTGGCCACATTATGGGAATGATGATTGATGGGCGAACTGTAACTCACCTCAAAGTAGAAAGGCGAACCCAATGGTTCGCCTTTTGTTATTCAAGTTAGTTTCCAACTTGGTTAGTTGTGGTCACTAAAGGTAAGGTAAAAAAATAGACAAACCGTAGTTTGTCTATTTTTAATTACCTTTGTCTAATTTTTAAATACTCAGACACACAGCAAAATTACTCTTCGTAGTTATCAATGCTCGGGCATGAGCAGATCAAATTACGGTCACCGAACACGTTATCAACGCGGTTTACTGTCGGCCAGTATTTGGCATCTTTAGTGTGTGCGGTTGGGAAGCATGCGATTTCACGTGAGTAAGGGTGATCCCACTCCGTTGACATCATATCTGCTTGAGTGTGCGGCGCGTTTACCAATGGGTTGTTCTCTAAAGACCAAACCCCATCTTTAACTTGCTGCATCTCGTTACGGATAGCGATCATTGCGTCACAGAAACGGTCGATTTCTACTAGGTCTTCAGACTCAGTTGGTTCGATCATTAGTGTTCCAGCAACAGGGAACGACATAGTTGGCGCATGGAAACCGTAATCCATAAGACGCTTCGCGATGTCCTCTTCACTGATACCTGTCTCTTCTTTTAGAGGACGAATATCGATGATGCACTCATGAGCGATACGGCCATGCGTACCACGGTAGAGTACAGGGAAGTGTGGACGTAGACGTTCCATGATGTAGTTAGCGCTCAAGATAGCAATTTCAGTGGCTTCTTTCAGTCCGTTGTTACCCATCATAGCGATGTACGCCCATGAGATAGTTAGGATTGAAGCACTACCAAGATCCGATGCAGAAACCGCAAGCTCAGAACCTTTGATGCCGTTGTGAACGTGACCAGGTAAGAATTCCGCTAGGTGAGATTTAACACCGATTGGACCCATACCAGGACCGCCACCACCGTGTGGGATGCTGAATGTTTTGTGTAAGTTTAGGTGCGAAACATCAGAGCCAATGAAACCTGGGCTAGTCAGACCAACCTGAGCATTCATGTTAGCGCCATCAAGGTAAACCTGACCGCCTGCCGCGTGAACTTTTTCACATACATCTTGAACCGCTTCTTCATACACACCGTGTGTAGAAGGGTAGGTGATCATGATGCAAGCAAGATTTTCAGCGTGCTTCTCAATTTTCGCTTCTAAGTCAACAATATCAACGTTACCTAACTCATCACACTTAACAACGACCACTTTCATGGAAACCATTGATGCGGTGGCTGGGTTAGTACCGTGCGCTGAACTTGGGATCAGACAGATATTACGATGATCATCACCACGGCTTTCGTGGTAACGTTTGATCGCGATTAGACCAGCATATTCGCCCTGTGCGCCAGAGTTTGGCTGTAGAGAGAAAGCGTCGTAACCGGTGATTTCACATAACATTTTGTCTAAAGATTCAGCTAGCTCTTGGTAACCTTGAGTCTGCTCGCTAGGAGCAAACGGGTGCATAGCACCAAACTCAGGCCAAGAAACAGGCATCATCTCTGCCGCTGCATTCAATTTCATGGTACAGCTACCAAGAGGGATCATGCCGTGCGTTAGTGAGAAATCTTTGTTCTCCAGTTTTTTCAAGTAACGCATCATCTCTGTTTCGCTATGATGAGTATTGAAAACTGGGTGTGTTAGGTAGTCTGAAGTACGACGACAGCTTGCAGGGATTGCCGCAAATTCATCAGCCGCGATATCTACCGAGAAGGCAGACGCATTCAGATCAGCAGCACCAAAGGCTGCAAACAAGTTGTTGATATCGGACATCGTAGTTAATTCATCGATGCTGATACCCACTTGGCCATCAAGAAGACGTAAGTTCATGTCAGCGTTTAGAGCTGCTTGATATACGGCTTCTGTTTTATCGCCAGTGTTGACTGTGATGGTGTCAAAGAAGTGTTGGTTTTCAAGTTCGAAACCAGCACTCTTAAGGCCAGCAGCAAGAACGGCAGTGAAGTGATGAACACGACGGCCAATCTTACGAAGTCCTTCAGGACCATGGTATACCGCGTAGAAACCCGCCATGTTGGCAAGTAGCGCCTGCGCAGTACAGATGTTTGATGTCGCTTTTTCGCGGCGGATGTGCTGCTCACGAGTCTGCATTGCCATACGTAGCGCTTGTTTACCTTTGCTATCGATGGAAACACCAATAACACGGCCAGGCATGGTACGTTTGTGTTTCTCTTGGGTTGACATGAAACCAGCGTGTGGTCCACCAAAGCCCATAGGAACACCAAAGCGCTGTGTACTACCGATAGCAACGTCTGCACCCATCTCACCAGGAGATTTAAGCAGCGTTAGCGACAGTAAGTCAGTAGCAACAGTAACCAATGTTTTCTTTGCGTGAGCCTGTTCAATCAATGTAGTCATGTCTTGAACATTACCCGTTGTACCTGGGTATTGAACTAACGCGCCGAAAACATCGTGTGAATCTAGCGTATCAACAGGAGCAACAACTACTTCAAATCCGATGTATTTTGCACGAGTTTTGACTACCGATAACGTTTGCGGATGCACGTCAGAAGCAACAAAGAACGTTTTGCTCTTGTTTTTTCCTGCGCGTTTACATAGCGTCATCGCTTCAGCGGCTGCGGTGGCTTCATCAAGTAGTGAGGCATTCGCAATTTCTAGACCAGTAAGGTCAAGAACCATTTGCTGATAGTTAAGTAGTGCTTCTAAACGACCTTGAGAAATCTCTGGTTGATACGGCGTATACGCGGTGTACCAGCCTGGATTTTCAAATACATTACGAAGGATTACATTAGGAGTAAACGTTCCGTAGTAGCCTTGACCGATAAAACTGCGTTTAACTTGGTTTTTATCAGCCATTGCTTGAATGGTCGCCAGCATATCGTGCTCGCTCATTGCAGCATCAATAGCCATCGGCTTAGGCAGACGAATATGTGATGGTACAGTTTGCTCAATCAACTGATCAATGCTCTCAACACCTACGGTATTTAACATTGTCTGCTGTTCGGTACTGTCCGGTCCATTGTGACGACGAATGAATTCGTTGTCCGTGCCAAGTCCGTTTAGGAATGGACTGTTGTGAGAATTAGTCATTAACTGTTTCCGCTTTAAAAATTAACTTAAGTGTCAGCTTACTCTTCTTCAAGACCTGCATGGTACTCTTCAGAAGTTGCTAGTGCTTCAAGCTCTGACGGATCGCTTAGTTTTACTTTAATAATCCAGCCGCCTTCGTATGGTTCTTCGTTAACTAGTTCAGGGCTATCTTCTAGCTCTTCATTAATTTCAACGATTTCGCCCGAAATAGGTGAGTAGATGTCTGAAGCTGCTTTAACAGACTCAACAAGTGAGAAGCTCTCAGCTGCTGTTACTTCGTCTTCTACTTCTGGTAGGTCAACAAAAACTACATCACCTAGCAAACCTTGTGCGTGCTCAGAAATACCAACAGTTGCTGTACCGTCACCATTGTCTAGTACCCACTCGTGGCTTGCAGCAAATTTATAGTTCTTAGTCATTTGTGTATCTCCATTCCAGATCAGTATAAAAAAATTGGGTTGATTGTTTTATCATCAATAGTAGACCAAAGATGTAACAATCTAAGTAAGTGGCTCCAAAATACAAGTGAGGTATGCAACATTCAATAAAAAGTTTCCTATAAGAAACTTAGTTTCCTAAACTGTTACCTTGCTCACTATTTAACGACCTCTGTTACCTTTAATATTCATTCCTCTCTATGTAACAATAAATGCACATCAAAACTGAAGAGACAGTCATGGCAAGATCAAGGGATAGAGACGAGTACCCAAGTATCACAATTGCAAAAGCTGATGCAGAGGAATCGATAGAGCCACTGCACCTCGGGGCGAGATTAAAAGAGATCAGAACAGAGTTTGGATTAACACTAGAAGATGCAAGCAAACGTACTGGTTTAGCCCGTTCAACCCTATCTAAGATAGAGAATGAACAGATATCTCCGACGTTTCAAGCGTTGCAGAAACTTGCCGCTGGTCTTCAGATTGATATTCCACAGCTGTTTAAACCACCTAAAAAAATGGTGGCTTCGGGTCGACGAGACATTACCGTTGCAAGTGGTGGGAAAGCGCACCCAACCACAACGTATGAGCATGAATTGTTAGCAACTCAGCTTTCAAATAAAAAGATGATGCCGTTTAAAAGCCGTATTCGTGCTCGTGGTTTTTCAGACTTTCCTGATTGGGTAAGGCACGATGGCGAAGAGTTTTTATTGGTATTAGAAGGGGAGGTCTGCCTCTTTACTGAGTTCTATGAACCGGTTGAAATGGCCGTTGGCGATAGTGTTTATTATGACGCAACGATGGGCCACATGATCACCTCAACGAGTGAGGAAGATGCACTGATTTTATGGGTTACTGCTAAATAGAGCGGTAACAATGAATACAATGTGACAAGCGGGTGACTGGGCAACATTATGACCAAGACGCCGCCATATATGGAGAAAGGAATGACTGATCAACTATTAACGACACCACTACACGCACTACACGTTGAAGTAGGCGCAAAAATGGTTCCCTTTGCTGGATACGACATGCCAGTACAGTACCCATTAGGTGTTAAAAAAGAGCATTTACACTGCCGTAATGCTGCTGGTTTATTTGATGTCTCTCACATGGGTCAACTTCGTTTACACGGCGATGACGCAGCGAAAATGATGGAAGCATTAGTCCCTGTTGATATTATTGATCTGCCAGCAGGTAAGCAACGTTATGCGTTCTTTACCAATGAGCAAGGCGGCATCATGGATGACTTAATGGTCACCAACATGGGTGATCATCTGTTTGTCGTGGTAAACGCCGCGTGTAAAGAGCAAGACATCGCCCACCTTAAAGCAAACCTTCTTCCAGGTGTTGAGCTTGAAATTATTGAAGATCGCGCATTGATCGCGCTTCAAGGCCCACACGCAATTGACGTATTAGCAGCATTGAACCCAGCGGTTTGTGACATGGTATTCATGGACGCACGTGTTGTTGGTTTACTGGGTGCAGAGTGTATCGTTAGCCGTTCAGGTTACACCGGCGAAGATGGTTTTGAAATTTCAGTTCCTGCCGATAAAGCGGAAGAGCTAGCACGAGCATTAACGGCCAGCGCTGAAGTTGAGTGGATTGGTCTTGGAGCACGTGATTCACTGCGCCTAGAGTGTGGTCTTTGCTTATATGGCCACGACCTTGATACAACAACAACACCTGTTGAAGCGAGCCTACTATGGGGCATTAGCAAAAATCGTCGTACCGATGGCGAACGTGCGGGTGGATTCCCTGGTGCAGACATCATTCTTGAACAGATTGTCACTAAAGAAGTATCACGCAAACGTGTTGGTCTTATCGGTTTAGGTAAAGCGCCGGTACGTGAAGGTGCAAAACTGTTTGATGCTGCTGATAATGAAATTGGTATTGTGACCAGTGGTACTGCGGGACCAAACGCTGGTAAGCCAGTGGCGATGGGTTACATTACCAAAGAGTTAGCGGTTATTGGTACAGAGGTATTTGCTGAAGTGCGTGGTAAAAAACTGCCAATGCAAGTAGAAAAAATGCCGTTTGTTCCTCAGCGTTACTTCCGTGGTTAATATAAAAAACAAGCACAATATAGCTGCTTGTTTCTTATAGGAAACTTAAATCCCGCCTTAGTGCGGGATTTTCTGTTTTACCGACGCCAATAACGTAGCAATGACAATTAATACCCCTCCTGCAAGTTGCAATAGCGACAGACTTTCTCCCAACCACACTATGGCAAACATTGCACCGAAAGCGGGCTCAGAGCCCATAAGAACCGAAGCTCTGGTCGCAGATGTTTTTCGTACACCATAATTTTGAGCAAAAAAAGCAAAGATGGTACAGAAACAGACAACATATAAAACCAGTAACCAGAAAGTGCTTTCAGTTGGTAGGGTGTGTATTGATAGAGGCTCATTGATTAGGAGTAACAACAATGCTCCTACAAACACCACGCTTGATTGAATCGCGGTGACCGACAGTGACGAGATGGACTTACCATGGAGTAATTTTTTTGTGGCAACCACCATGCAGCCTCGAAGCAGTGCTGCGAGTAAGATATAGGCATCGCCACGATTAAGGCTAAGTTGGTGGTCGGTATTGAGAGACAGTAGGGACACGCCAACTAGAGACAATCCAACCATCACAAATATGCGCTTAGACGGCCGCTGGCGAAAAATAAGCCACTCAATGAAAGGAGTAAACAAGAGGCATAAACTGATCAAAAAGGCAGCATTAGAGGCGGTAGTTTGAGTGATGCCATAGGTTTCAGCAATAAAGATCGCAAGTAGAATGATTCCTGTAGGAATCGCATACTTCCAATCGGTCGTCGGGTTGCTACGCCACTCCATCCAGACAAAAGGCAGCAGAAGAAGTGTGCTTAAACCAAAGCGTAGAGTAAGAAACCCAAACACCGAGATGTAGAGCAACGCCTCTTTAGTGATGCCGTAACTGGTTCCCCAGATGATGGCGACCAAGAGCAATAATATTTCAGCCGTTGGGCGTGTAGTTGGGGGGGGGATGATAAGCGTTGACATAAAAAATCCTTATAGTTAGTACTGCATTGATGCTAACTTATTCCTAATTAGAGGTAATGATAAGAATTGGAATAGGACTTGTGCGATATGGACACTAATAAGATTATCCATCTTCTGCCTGATATGGCGGTGTTTGTCACCGTTGTTGAATCAGAGAGCTTGAGTGAAGCGGCTAGAAAACTGGGCATTACGCCATCAGCGGTAAGCAGGCAGGTATCAAGATTGGAGAAGGGCTTAAATGTTAAGTTACTGGAAAGAACTACCCGGCGGATTGCCTTAAATGATGTGGGAAGTAAAGCGTACGAACTGTGTCGAGAAATGGTCAACTCAGCGAACGGTGTGGTTACTCTGTCAAAAGCATCACTTACAAAACCGAGCGGAACCTTATGTATTGCTGCACCGGTAGCATATGCTAACCACGTATTATCCCCCCTTATTATTCAGTTTTTAATTCAATATCCTGAGATTAAATTAAAATTCATTGCAACTGATAGTGATATTGACCTTATTAAAGATGGGGTTGATCTCTATTTCAATATTACTAACCAACCCGTAGAGGGGTTAATCTCAGTTAAGGTGGGAAACGTTAATTCCATACTCTGTGCTAATCAGCACTATCTAAATAAAAATGGTACCCCAGCCTCACCCTCGGATTTATACAAGCATAACTGTATTTTTTTAGGCGATGACATTAACGACAACCATTGGCATTTTATTAAAGGCGATAAAACACAACGTATATCGGTAGAGAGTAGTTATGCTGTGAATCACTCAGTAATGAGGCTACGGGCGGCCAAAGAGGGGATCGGAATTGCATTACTGCCTGATTTTGTAGCAAAAGAGGCGTTAGATCATCAAGAGATTGTCGCTGTTTTACCAGATTGGACGCTACAAAGTCACTTTCAAGGGAAAGTGTCGATGCAGTTTGCACAGAGTAAATATATGTCCGTCAATATCCGAGCTTTTGTGGATTTTATTAAATTGAATTACGGATAAAGGTATCGAAATAATGAGTAAAATTTCTATCGATATATCGCATGAAAGCTTTGTTGCATATCGCGACAATAAAAAAGAGCCATTGAATGTCATAAAACGATGAATAAGTAGCACAATTAGTTGTATATTTATTTACATTGAGCTAACAACTCACTAACCTGTAAATGACGATATAAAATACGTAATAATTAGACAGTCATTCCCTAGGAAGTAAGCAAAAATATAATAGAGCAAACTCAAGGAGAGAACCATGCAGTTAAGAGAACTCGTGAAAAAGATGACAATAGGAGCCACAGTAGCAAGCGCACTTTTGACTCCTTTTTTCGCTAATGCAGCACCAGCAGAATATAAATGGAAAATGGTCACAACATGGCCGAAGAATTTCCCAGGTTTAGGTACCAGTGCTAACGAACTGGCCAGCTTGATCACTGAAATGAGTGATGGCCGAATTTCCGTTAAAGTCTACGGCGCAAAAGAGTTAGTTGGCGCATTAGAAACCTTTGATGCTGTTTCACGTGGTACCGCTGAAATGGGTCACGGCGCTGCATACTACTGGAAAGGCAAAGTACCAGCAGGTCAGTTTTTTGCAGCGGTTCCATTTGGTTTAACCGCGCAAGAGATGAATGGCTGGATTTATACCGGTGGTGGTCTCAAGCTTTGGCAAGAAGCGTATGAACCATTCGGAATTATCCCAATGCCAGCCGGTAATACCGGTGTACAAATGGGCGGTTGGTTTAATAAAGAGATCAACAGCCTTGATGACTTAAAAGGTCTGAAAATGCGTATGCCAGGTTTAGGCGGAGAAGTACTTAAACGTGCAGGTGGTACACCAGTATTACTCCCAGGTAGTGAGATTTTCCCATCGCTACAGTCAGGAACCATTGATGCTACTGAGTGGGTCGGTCCATATAACGACATGGCTTTTGGTCTGCATAAAGCGGCAAAATTCTACTACTACCCAGGATGGCATGAGCCGGGTACAACGTTAGAAGCACTGATCAACAAAAAAGCGTTTGATAAATTACCGAAAGATCTTCAGTCAATCGTATTAAATGCCACCAAAGCGGTAAATGCCAACATGTTGTCTGAATACACGAGCCGTAATAACTCTGCACTTGAGAGTTTAGTGAATGATCATGGCGTTAAGCTACTTCCATATCCAAAAGAAGTACTTGAGCAGATCAAACAGCTTTCAGCTGATGTGGTTGCAGAAGAAGCCAACAAAGATGAGATGAGTAAAAAAGTGTATGCCTCTTATAAAGCATACAAAGACCAAGCGGTTAAATGGCATGCTATTTCAGAGCAAGCTTATTTGAATGCAAGAAATCCTGAATAAAACTCGCTCGCTTGTGTAAAGCAAGTAAGCCATTTCTGCAGTTATAAATCATGGGGCGAATCGGTTCGCCCCATATTTTGAAAATATTGAGATTTGTGTATGGATACACCATCCCCCAGTTTAATTCGTTTTATTAAAGCGATTAATCGATTCAGTGATGTCACAGGCCGGTTTGTCTCTTGGTTTGTATTGGCCATTGTGTTGATTACCTTTGTCGTTGTCGTCATGCGATATGTTTTGAATGTTGGTTCTGTATTTCTACAAGAATCAATTACCTACTTCCACAACTACGTGATCATGCTCGGTGCTGCTTTTGCCTTGCTAAAAGGGGCTCACGTTAGAGTTGATATCTTCTACCGACCAGCCAGCGCAAGGAAAAAAGCGTGGGTTGATTTGTTTGGTTTCCTATTTTTAATGTTACCCACTTGCCTGTTTCTTTTCTTTGTCTCATGGGAGTACGTCATTTTCTCATGGACCATTTTAGAAGGTTCACAAGAAGCGGGTGGCATTGATGCTCGATACCTCTTTAAGACGACCATTTTGTTAATGCCTGCATTAATGTTGCTTCAAGGCTTGGCAGAGACATTAAAGGCAGTCTTGGTACTTAAAGGGTTTGAAACGGAAATGAACGCGTTGAATGAACAAGAAGAGGAGCATGGATTATGATTGAACTACTTCCTCTGATGCTGTTTGGCTTCGTATTTGTCGTCCTTTTAGTCGGTTACCCAGTAGCCTTTGCACTGTCAGGTTCGGCGCTACTGTTTGCCCTAATCGGTTTTGTCACCGATACCTTTGACCCGGTCTTTTTAGAAGCGATACCTAATCGAATTCAAGGCATCTTATCGAATGAGCTGCTGATAGCAATTCCCCTGTTTGTTTTTATGGGTGTGATGCTCGAAAAGTCAAAAATTGCGGAAGAGCTGCTCGATACCATGGGACAAGTCTTCGGTGGTAAACCGGGTGGACTTGGCTTGTCAGTATTGATTGTTGGTATGTTATTAGCGGCCAGTACCGGAATTGTAGGGGCAACGGTTGTCACCATGGGACTTTTGGCACTGCCAACCATGTTGAAAAGGGGATACTCTCCTGAAGTGGCAACAGGCGTAATCTGTGCGTCTGGCACGTTGGGCCAGATCATTCCGCCTTCTATCGTGTTGGTGCTGTTGGGCGATGTTATCTCGTCGGCGTATCAGCAAGCTCAGCTTGATCAAGGTATCTTTGCTCCTGAAAGTGTCACCGTCGGTGATCTGTTTTTGGGGGCCTTAATCCCTGGTATGTTGCTGGTGGCTTTATATGCTATCTACATCATTGCGATTGCAGTGATCAATCCAGCTAAAGTACCACCGATCCCTGAAGATGAACGCAAAGTCAGCAAAGAGCTGTGGATGCAGGTGCTTACCGTACTTGTTCCACCAATTTCATTAATCATTTTGGTCTTGGGCTCTATTTTGGGCGGCATTGCTACACCAACAGAGGCGGCATCCGTCGGTTCTGTGGGTGCCATCATATTGGCTAAGTTTAAAAAGACGTTGAACCTTAAAATACTAAAAGGGGTGTTGCAAAGCACTACTGAAGTGACAGCCATGGTCTTCATGATCTTGATTGGTGCATCGGTATTCTCTTTAGTGTTCCGTGGGTTTGGTGGTGATGATTTAGTTCGTGACTTCTTAATGAACCTGCCAGGCGGCGTGTTTGGTGCGGTTTTCTTAGTGATGCTAGTGATGTTCTTACTCGGCTTCTTCTTAGACTTCATTGAGATCACCTTCGTGGTTATCCCGATTGTTGCGCCTATATTACTGAGCATGGGGTTAGATCCTGTTTGGTTGGGAATTATGATCGCACTTAACTTGCAAACGTCATTCTTAACACCACCGTTCGGCTTCTCGTTGTTTTATCTACGAGGGGTGGCACCGGACTCTATTGCTACCACGCAGATCTATCGTGGGGTAATTCCGTTCATTATGATCCAGTTGATTGTGATCGGTATGTTGGCGTATTGCCCACGACTGGCGACCTGGTTGCCTAATGCCGTATATGGTTAAGTAATTTAATAAAGTAACAGAGAATAAAAACCCCGCTAGTTCTTCAACTAGCGGGGTTTTTTAATCGGTCGGAATAGTGATTATTTTACGATCCAAGCGATGCTTTCACCGGCGCGAATTGGCACAACAACGTCGCCGCCAAAAGAGAGGGTAGCAGGAACGTTCCAGCTCTCTTTCGTTAATGTGATGGTATCTTGATTACGTGGAAGGTTGTAAAAATCCGGGCCATTATGGCTTGCAAAGGCTTCGAGGTTATCTAGTTTACCTTCCGCTTCAAACACTTCGGCATAAAGCTCAACAGCCGCGTGTGCGGTGTAAGAGCCTGCACAGCCACAAGCGTTCTCTTTTTTGTCTTTTGCATGAGGCGCAGAATCAGTACCTAAAAAGAATTTTTTACTGCCGCTGGTCGCCGCTTTAATTAGCGCGTGCTGGTGGGTATTTCGCTTTAGTATAGGCAAGCAGTAAAAGTGCGGTTTGATGCCACCCACTAACATGTGATTACGGTTATACATCAGGTGGTGCGCAGTAATGGTCGCTGCAACATTGTCATTGGCGTTATGGACAAACTCAGCCGCATCAGAGGTGGTGATGTGCTCAAGAACAATCTTTAGATTCGGAAAGTCATTCACGATAGGTGCCAGAACCGTCTCTAAGAACTGCTTTTCACGATCAAAGATATCAATATCATCAGTGGTCACTTCACCATGAATTAACAGCAGCATACCCACTTCTTGCATCGCTTCTAACACTGGATAGATTTTCTTAGCAGATGTCACACCGGAATCAGAGTTAGTGGTTGCGCCGGCAGGGTAGAGCTTAGCGGCATACACTTTGCCAGAGGCTTTCGCTTTACGAATCTCGTCTGGCGAAGTTTGGTCCGTTAGGTAGAGTGCCATCAAAGGCTCGAAAGTGGACGTTGAGTTGTGAGCTTGAATGCGATCGCGGTAACTTAGTGCCATTTCTGTATTGGTCACTGGAGGCATAAGGTTTGGCATGATCAGAGCACGGCCATTGTAACGGCTGATGTCTTTTACGGTATCGGCAAGTACGTCGCCATCGCGAAGGTGTATGTGCCAATCATCTGGGCGAGTTATGGTTATCGTAGTCATTGCAGCTCCAATCATTAAGTAAACGTTTGCCCTGCTTAGGCGATAGGATGATAGTAGAAACAAACCCGAGAATCACGGATTATTTCTATAAATCCAGAAAACAGCTAAAGATTGCAAGAAGTGGGCGATAAGCAATAATCTTCAGGATAAAAGGGAAGGGGTGCTGAATAACTAGACAAAACGAGGATTATCGAACAAAAAAAGCGCAAACAGTCACTTATAAGTAAAATACTGCTTTTCTTTTTCCTAAGTGATGGCATTATTACACTCATCTCAGCGTGCATCGTATAATGGCTATTACCTCAGCCTTCCAAGCTGATGATGCGGGTTCGATTCCCGCTGCACGCTCCAACTTCTCTTTGAAGTCGCGACTGAGATGACAACGTTACTATCTGCAATATTCTATGCTTCAATATTGCGTGCATCGTATAATGGCTATTACCTCAGCCTTCCAAGCTGATGATGCGGGTTCGATTCCCGCTGCACGCTCCAAGCTTTTTTCTGTAAAACCATTCCAATCTTATTGATATTAAACCACTTTATTGTTGATCCTTTACCCTCCCTTTTAGTTTATAAATCCTTGGTTTTTCTAGTTCAGCTTTATACATCTAAGTTGGAAATGGATACGATACATTGATAAAAATAAGTAATTAAAATTTCGCTCAATATAATAGTGGACGTCATACTTTATTTGTGGGATATTCACGCTAATTATTAATTGCGGCTGTTTGCGGCTGAGGTTGATATGGATTAATACCTAAAGTAAGTAGGTTCTGATGATTGTAAATTAGACAAATCTAATAGTGTAAGGCAGATGCATTAATAGACAAGACAAAAGTGATGCATAAATTCTATAAAATTTTTCTGAAAACGTAAGTACATTCAATGACCATTCAAAATACACCATCATTAACTGCTCTTTGTTTGCTCTTGCTATTGGCAGGCTGTTCATCAGATCGAAGTAAACATAGCATTGTCGAGGCCTCTGAAATAGGTGCTGAGGCCCAAACTTCAAACACTACCACAGATGCTGAATTAATTATCAGTAACATGGTTGATGAAGTTGCTCCCCATGAAGACAATCAACGGTTCGTTGAATATATGAATCACACTTTTATCGATGAAAATAGTAAGCATCAGAATGATCAACATAAAGAGCAAGTTCTGACTACATCAAAAAATGTAGAACAAGCAAAAAATGCAACAAAGAAATTTCAACCAGAAGTTGAACAGGTTGAGGATGAAACAAAAGAACCTCAGATGACTCTGGATGATGAAAAGCATGCTATTGATATTTTGCAGTCTAAACAAAGAGCCCCAAATGTTAATTTACCTGTTGAAATGCCAAGCATCCAAGCCCCTAAGTATCTGAAGCACCCCCTCTCTGAAAGTATGGAGGTCATATTTTTGTTAGGTGAAGATCAAAAAGGATACTACTTGTATGGTGAGGGATCTCTAACTGAAGGTACATTTGTAAAGTTTCAACGCTATATTGCACATTATCAATCACGAAATATTAAACTTAACCGACTAATGATTCACAGTCCTGGTGGACTAATGAAAGAAGCTATGAAAATTGGTCGCTATATGCAGGAACATGGTTGGACTTCAGATAGTGATAAATACATGCGCTGTTATTCTGCATGTGGATTTATCTATGCATCTGGTGTTGCAAAAAGAATGCAAAATGGTGCAAAGGTGGGTTTTCATAGGCCTTACTTACCAAACCGGGAAGATACTCCTGAAATGATTTATGCAATGTATGATCGATACCTTCCATATTGGAAAGAGATAAATGGTGATTTAAAACTATTTGATAAGTTTATGAAAAATTACGGTCGGGATGACATGTTAATATTGACAACGGAAAATGCAAATCAGTACTTTATGGCAGATATTTACAAATGATTGATAAAATGAACAAACGGAATGATGATATTCTTATTCAAGCTATGATATTTATATTAGGAATTTTGATTGTCTGGTTTAATATTCTTGGCTATGACATACTTTTCCCAAATGAAGAATACACAATAAATCCATTCTCTACTTTATTATTTTTCACTGAATTTGCAGTGCTTTTATGGACGTCTCAAGTAATAAGGAACTGGTACACAACAAGTCGTTTGTTAAGAGTAATGATATTTGTGCTTGTTCCAGCATTTTGGTTCCTTTGTTATTCAGGAATTAATAGCTATTTAAACGCTTTAGCGACGGTTGAAATAAGCACTGTTGAAAGTGAAATTATTATTAATAATAACCGAAGTGACTTAATCGAAACACTAAACATGCGTAGAGGAAAAATTTCTGGCGAATTATTGAACTTAAGAAGCACGAATCGCCTTATTGATGAATCACTTTCTCAAAGTAATCAAAAAATATCGGAACTCAGTACATTATCGAGTGAACGTCGCCTCACACAATTAGATTGTAGTGCTGTAGAAGATTGTAGGGTCTCGGTTGAAAACTATCAACAACAAATTGATAATCTATCCCGTAGTATAGAGACAGATCAAAAAGATAAAGAAGCTAATGGGAACAGAATACGTCGATTAGAGGGGGAGTTAATCGATATTGATTTTCGGGCCTCTAAGATGAGATTAGAAATTACGGATTCTCGAAATAGTTATGCTGGTACTGAAACATCATTTAACCAGAAGAAAGAAGTATATGAGAGTATTGTTCTTCAAATTTCATCTTGGTTTGGCTTAACACCCAAAAACCCTTTTGGAGTGTTTGTATCATTTATCTCTCTTATTATTTATCCCGTTTATTTTATTTTAAATCTATTAATTAGCTTGAATACTGAAGAGCATAAAGAAATTAGAAAGAGAAGGCAGGAAGTAAGAAATAATAGAAGAGATCATAGGTTGCATTATTACAAGTGCATGATTAAATATTTCCGAGTATGGGCTCACCGAAGAACTAAAAAAGTAGAAATTGAAAAGATAGTTGAAGTTGAGATAGAAGTAGAAATTGAAGTTGAGAAACGTATTGAGGTGGAAAAAGTAGTTCACGTGGAAGTTGAAGTCGTGAAAGAAATGGAAAAAATTGTAGAAGTAGAAAAAGAAGTAGAAAAAATCGTTGAGAAAATTGTTGAAATTCCAGTAGAAATAGAAGTGCCAGTGTATATAGACAAAATCCATAAAGTTAGTGAGCCGATGATAATAAAAGAGCCACAAGTCATAATTCACGAGCGAATTGTCCCAATACCAGAAGATATAACAGCACATGAGCTAGAGGAATTACTAAATGCAAAGCATGGACCTGACGAAACTTCAAGAGTGGAACCGATTGAGATGGAAGCAAGTTCAGCAGCGTAAGCAGCACGAAATGGAACTTGAGGAAATTGGACAGGAAACAGAGCGATTAAAGCAGCTACTAGAAAGTGAAAAGTTAGTAAGCGAAATTGCTGACGCCAAAACGGCTCAAAGCACAACGAAGCTAAATGACGAAAACACAGAGACTATTGCGGCAATACATGCTCAGCAACGTGTAGCGTTTGAGCAAGAAAAGCTGAGAACTATGCAGTATGAAGCTGATTTGAAGCAACGTGAACTGGATAGAGTTGAAGAAAGTATCAAGCTAAGAACCAAAAGTGAACGTGTAGCTTGCCGACAGAAACAAGCTTTATTCTGGTTTAATCAATTACTGAAAACACTTTTGCTATTACTTATTGTTGCACTGTTGGTTATTGCGGTATATCGCGCTTATCGGTGGGCAATAGAAGCGCCATTGATTAAAGAGATCATTTCAGAAATTGAAGTCGAAAAAATCGTTGAAAAAGTTGTAGAGGTTGAAACTATTGTTGAGAAGAAAGTTGAAGTCATTCCTGATGAGTGTACGCAAATACGGCGTAATGGAAAGATCTTCATAGATTGTGATGGAACCAAGATTAATGGCGTTAACACCATTAGTGATGCCGGCATTGTTGAGGTTCCTCAACTATTAGGTGATTAACTGATGGAGAGTTATGAACAGCGTCGAACTACACGATCCTGTAAATTACTGAGTATAAATTCGGGCAATGGAACCCCATTAACTAACTATAAACATTGGTAAAGAATAATGTCAGACTTAATTGCAACTATGATTGCCGCCTATACCGCTGCAGCAATCTCCGATCTATTCATATTGGTAATCATGAGTGTTTTTGGACTAGGTATTTTCCTTAGTTACAAATCTGCCTATATGGGGTTTGTTGCGAGTTGTCCAAACTTGCTGACATCAATAGGTATTCTTGGCACCTTTACCGGCATCGTAGTCGGTCTGATGGAGTTTGATCCAGCAAATATTGATGAATCAATTACACTTTTGTTGGCGGGGTTAAAAACGGCATTCCTCACCAGTTTGGTTGGGATGTTTTTATCCATACTATTTAAAGGAATAAGCGGTCTTCTAACGCGTTCAGATTCGACAAAAATTGAAAACGTTGGGCCAAGTGATATATTTCAAGTTATGAAAGATCAGCTTGAATCTACCAGGCAGTTGGTGACCTCAATTCAGGGCTCTGAAGACTCATCTCTTACCTCTCAAATTAAAAACCTTCGAACAGACATTAGTGATGGAAATCGTAATCTAGTTGATCATTTAACACAGAAACAAGCCAATGATGAGCAGTTTGCAAGTCAGCTCTGGCAGCAAATGAATGAGTTTGGAGAATTACTATCGAAATCAGCGACAGAGCAAGTGATCAATGCTCTAAAAGAGGTGATTGTAGAGTTCAATGATAAGCTCACTGAACAATTTGGCGAAAACTTCAAACGCCTTGATGAATCAGTTAAAAAACTCGTTGAATGGCAAGAAAACTATCGATTGCAGCTAGAAGATATGTCGACCAAATATCAACTTGGTGTCGAAGCAATAAGTTCAACCGAAAAATCAGTGGCTAGCATTAATGAACGCGCTGAAACGATTCCAGCAACAATGGAAAAACTTCATGAAGTGATGGAGCTTGGGCATGGGCAGGTGACGGAACTGGAAGAGCGTATGAAAGGCTTCTCTGAGTTAAAAGATAAAGCGGTAGAGGCGATGCCGCAAATCAAACAGCAACTCGACTCCACAATGTCCACGATCGATACTTCAGTAAAAGTTGCATCAGAGCATTATGAAAAACTGCTTAAGGAATCACAAGGGGTCATTGATAGCTTTAGCACCACAGCAACGGATAGCGTTGAAATGATGCGTACAAATCTAGAAAGTGGTGCGCAAGAAATCTCGACTAAACTTACCCAAAGTGCACATGATATTGGTGGCAAGCTGGTTGAAGCTTCATCTGACATCCAAGAGCAAGTGGGCACCGCAACTGGTGGCCTAAGTAATGTGACAAATCACCTTACAGACACCACTGAGCAAATACGCCAACATCTACAAGATTCAATCACTGAGTTAAATGGTCAACTACGAGTTCTTGTTGCAGATATTAAAGATGATGCCAAAGAGACAGGCAACGTTCTTAAAGAAGCAAATCAAGAGCTACTTTCAAGTACTCGTGTTATTCAAGTCGAGACAACATCAGCTATTTCAAAGTTGCAAGATCGACTAGAAACGACGTTAGAAGATGTATTTCAAATTCAGGCTCAAGCGGTAAGACGTACATTTGATAGTCTAGAAGACCAAATTACAGAGTCAGTGGGCAAAACTGGCAGCGCTGTAGAGAATCAAGTTGAAGTTCTTGATCACCAAATGCAGCAAGAAATTAACCGTACCATGAACGAAATGGGCGAAGCGTTAGCAACCGTTACTCAGCAGTTCACTCGTGATTATAAAGATTTAGTTCGTGAAATGTCGAACGTAGTAAATACGAGGATGGCTAGCTAACGATGGAAAGAGTAATAGGTAAGAGCAGCGCAAACAATGATGGTGGAGAGCATTGGCTCTCAGTATCCGATTTAATGGCTGGTTTAATGATGGTCTTTCTTTTTATCTCGGTAGCTCTGATGCGCGATGCGATGCAAGAGCGCGATAAGATTAAAGAAGTTGCAGAAACGTATCAGCAAACTCAACAGGCTATCTATAACGCATTACTGGAGGAGTTTTCGAAAGATTTAGATAAGTGGGGGGCTGAAATTGACCGAGAAACATTAAGTGTCAACTTTACTGCCCCAGAAGTATTATTCGCAAATGGCCGTGCAAACCTTACGAGTCAATTCCAAACAATTTTGGATGACTTTTTTCCTCGTTATCTTGGTACTCTTGATAATTTTAAACCAATTATTCAAGAGATAAAAATTGAAGGACATACCTCAAGTCGTTGGAACCATGACTCCAGTGATAATGAGGCATACTTTAATAATATGCGGCTATCTCAATCTCGTACTAGGGCCGTATTAAATTATACGATGGCACTAAAACCAGTGAAAAATCAATATTATGATTGGGTTAAAAGCAACGTAGCAGCAGTAGGTTACTCCTCATCCAAATTGATTTTTAACAATGCTGGGAGCGAAGATGAGCAACGCTCTCGACGTGTTTCATTTCGAATAATCACCAATGCAGAAGAGCAGATCCGTAAAATTCTAGGTGCATCATGAAATTGAGTGTTTCCTTTAAAAGCCTAGAAGTCGCTGTGAATATGATGGAGCCAGAAGATAGAGGGCAATTTAATCTTGCATATCAAGAGACCAGTATTGAAAAACTCGATCTAGAACTGGCCAGTGGTAAAGACGTTGAATTAAAAGATGTCGATATAGAAGCTGGGTTACTTAGTTACAAAGGCCGAAATGTATCGCTTTATATTAAAGCAAATGGCTCTAGTGCTCGTTTTCATGTTGCTAACTGTAAAACTTTGCAGAGTATGAGAGCAAATGGACGCTTTGAACGTTATGTTGTGACCAATGATACCTCGGGCGAGTTTGTTGTTGCTTCTGGTTATGGTTATGGTGAAACTAAGGCAAGACTTAAAGTTTGCCAAAACTGCTTGAGACAGCTGAATTATAAAGGTTGCAATACTGGAACTCCGATCAGCTCAATCGTTCAACAATTCGATATGGCTCAGTTTTTTGCAACTTATAGCTCTTTCTTCCCGTATATGCCTTCAAGAAAAGCAGAAACAGCCGAAACTGGGTACACAGAAAATTGGGCTAAAGTTTCATCTCACTATCGAGTCGAAAAAGACTTCGAATGTGAGCAGTGTAATGTAAACCTGCGTACTAATAGAGGCTTGTTGCATGTTCATCATATCAGTGGTGTGAAATCGAATAATAAAGCCAGCAACTTAATAGCGTTATGTATAGATTGTCATAGCAAGCAACCGATGCACTCACACATGGCAGTTAGCCACTCAGAAAGGCAATTGATTAATAAATTGCGCCAAGAGCAAGGCTTACTAGAAGATCTAGGTGGCTGGCAAGAACTCTTTGATTATTCAGACCCTGGTGTTCATGGAGTACTGCATGCGTGCCGGCAACAGAATTACGTACTTCCTGAAGTCGCCTACTATATTCAAGATGAATTTGATGATCTTGTAGCAAAAGTCGAACTTGCTTGGCCTGGCAATAAATTTGGTGTGGCGATAGCAAATGTAGATGTTGGTGAAGCAAAGGAGTGTGGTTGGGAGATTATCAGTGTTAGTGATTTTCTAGAAGGCTACAAAACCAATGCAAATCACTTAAGGCGAGGGTGGTGATGAGTATGAGAATAGATAATTTAATAGAGCGAATAATCACTATAAATCATGCATGGAAGTTGTCACGTGAAGAGTTTGGACAATCGTTTTGTGCAACCAAATCATTTCGATGGACTAAGTCATCATTACAAGCCAGCTTGTTAAGAGACTTTCCAAGAGAAACATATCTTAAAATTGCCAGTGATAACGATGATCATGAAGGTTTGATGTACAGCGTTAGGTTATCCAGTCCGATCGTAGTAAATGGAACTGTCCGCCGTGATGCCGAGCACCTACCTGGATTCATTGCTGAACAAATCTTTACCCCTGAAGAAATTACCCAACTACTAGCCCGTTGAGAAAATTATGTCCCAAATATTATCAGTTATTACATCCTCAATAGAGTTCATTAGTACAGAAATGATTGTCTTTGCGATTTTGTTCATTTTTGTTTTTTCCCTTTATAAAAGTATTGCAGATCAAAGGAACAACAAGTATTACCTCAAAGGCCTTTCACAAGCATCAGGAAAGCATAAGCAAGGGCGATTTAAAATGAGTGAGTTATCGCCGTCCCAGCAAGATTGGATAATGGCTCACTTACTCGTCAACGAAAAAGATAGCGAAGCAATTTCCGTAGAGATGAAAGGTGACCTTTTAGTGTCCAGATCATCTCTAAATATGATGCTTCCACAAGCCGACCAGAGTAAATATAAATTAATTCCAGCGATCCTAACGAGTATTGGTATTACCGGAACGTTTATTGGTATTACCTTAGGGTTAAGCGGTTTCTCGATGGGTGGGAGCTCTAAAGAGCTATTAGCTACGGCAATGCAATTACTAGAAGGTATGAACACCGCGTTTTATACTTCGTTAGTTGGCTTATTGTGTTCAGCTGTATTTATGATCTGGATGAAGTTTTCTTCTCATATGTTGAATTCGAATCAAGAAGAGTTCGCACAACATCTTGCTCACAATTATGTTGAAGTGAGCGCCATTGATTACCTAAAAAATCTATCTAACGATAATCAACATGAAGTGATTGATGCACAACATCGCTCGGCATTGGCGATGGAGTTATTGAGTAAAAACATGTCCAACATGATGCTGAAATTTGAATCTATTGCAGATGGTTTTAATTCAAAAGATATTGCAGATGCGGTTTCTGGCGCGGTGACGGAGTCTATTGAAAAAGAGCTCACACCTGTTCTAGCACAGATAGGTGATGAACTCACATCCCTTAAAGATATAAAAGAGCAGAACCAAAAAGAGTTACTTCAAGAGATCATCTCAGAAATGAAGAGTGAGCTCATTACCCCCGTTGTCGCAGAGCTAGAGAAGACATCAGAAGCAGTTTCAGCAAGTAATAAAGTCTCAGAAGAGCTCAATAAAAATGTCGAGCTGGTTATTACACGGACAGCAGAAACCGTGACAACCATTGATGAGTTCCAAAAAGAAACCATGGTTAAACTTCAAGAGTTTGCTGGCTCGTTGAAAGATATCCTTTCAAGCTTCAAAGATGATACACAAGGTGCAATGACAACGATTGCGACAGAAGTAAAGTCGATGTTAGATGGCGCATCAACAGGGCTAGCTGAACAAAGAGATGCTTTTGAGAGTAGTGCAACGAAAGCCGCAAATGCCTTTGAAGGAATTAAAGCCTCAATGGACAGCGCTCTTGATGAAAGACAAGAAAAAGAGAAAGTGTTATTTGATGGTGTAGAAACACGTATCGACTCATTAATAAAAGGGTCAAGCGATGCATTTACACAACAGACAGACGTTTTAGAGAAAGTTGGACAAGAAGCGTCGACACTCATGACCTCTGCAAAAGAAGAGCTGCAAGCGGGTCTTGGTGATATTGACAGTAAAGTTCAGTCAATGTCGACAACAGTACAAACAGAACTTGAAGCATTCCGCACACAGTATCAAGAGAATTTATCTGCCTATTTCAAAGAACAAAATGATCTACTTGAGTCCAACTTAGGTAAGCAGCGTGATGGACTCAATAGCGTCGTAGATAATTTCCGTACCGTCTTTGAAGAAGAGTATAAGACTCGTCACAACTTACTGGCTGATTTAACCGCTCAGCATGAACACTTACAGAAATCAGCGGAAACGGTTGAACGTGTTGCGAAAGCGGTTGGTCTGCATGAAGCATCGAAAATGGCAGCACTTCAAGATGCGGCTAACACAATGAGTGAAGAGATTGCAAAACTTAAGCGTGAATACGTCAATGCATCTAAAGCCTTCAGTGATGTGGCCAACGAGTTACCAAAAGCGATGGATAGCTACTTCTCACGTGCTAACGAAAGCTTTGAAGTGTTCTTTAAAGATTTCGATGACTCCGCAAGTAAGATACATAACAAGCTATCACAAGCAGCAGGTTACCTGATTAATGCTCAAGTTCAGCGTCGAGAATTTGAGGCTGACGAGGTGAAAGCTTAATGTCTATATTGCGTAGCAATCAAACCAACAACGAAACAGATGAATCCGGAGTCTGGCTCTCTGTTGGCGACTTAATGTCAGTACTGTTAATGATCTTTGCGCTGTTATTAATCAGCGCACTGGTTCAAATTTCTGAAGTCCACGAAGATAGCCAAAACACTCGTATTGTGATCATTAAAGGAATAAACGATGCACTAGAGAGTGCTGGAATTGAGGTAAATGCTGACCCTAATACGGGTGATATCTCGATTATGGATTCGATTTTATTTGATCATAACGATTATCGTCTAAAGCGATCGGGCAAGCGTTTTTTGGATGAGTTTATTCCTGTTTACACCAAGGTAATATTTCAATCTGAAGCGACAGCGGAAGAAGTATCACGCATCGTCGTAGAAGGGCACTCAAGCTCTGAAGGTCTGTTTGCAAGAAATATGGAATTAAGCGTTCAACGAGCTAATAGTGTTTCTGCCTACATCAGTAGTATGAGCTTTAAGAGTAAACCCGAGTTCTTTAATAAAGTTGCTATCTCAGGTAGAGGCCCAATAGAAGCGAACCAAGAAACACCAGATCCGACTGATCGCAAAGTGAAGTTTCGATTCCAATTTAAGGACGACAAATTCCTAGGGTATTTCTCAGAGGTTAAACGTGCAGAGTAATCGGTTTACATTTGATATGCCACGAATGCCAATGAGTAATAGTGTCGAAGTATTATCATTCGATGAATATTACGAAATGACCACGGCTGATATGCCGTTACCGCAATTTCCACCAAGAACAATGGCACAATTGATCGCGTTAGTTGATCAAGGTAGAGCGGGAGAGATTTCAGTATTAGAGTGGTTAGATATCATTGAAAATGATTACCACTGGCAAGGGTTACCTGAGAATGAGGTACTGAATGCAAGTCGCGCAATCTGGTTAACTATTTGCACTAACGATGTATTGGGCAATATTGCCTTCTTTAAAGCGGGTTTAGCTGTTGAAGGGCAACCGACGACAATGGTACAGCCTCTTCTGAGTAGCATGAGTATCGTAAGAGATGTACCAGGGTTAAATAAAGCAAGCCTGCAAAAAATAGATTGGATTTTAGCTGTAAAAGGTTCAGATTGGCAGTTTCTCGCTACGCAGTGTCATTTGAATCAACAATCCCCGATGAATAGGGTTAAAAAGTTGATGATGCCTAATGCAAATAGGTACGTCGATAAGCTTCCAAAATACCTAATTGAATGTGCACCTACTTCATTGAGTAGCCATGATCAAACATGGCTTGAAGCGTGTTTCCAATCTCTTAAAACAGCTCAACAGCGCGTGGCGTTTTGTGAGCAACTGTTAGAACGTTACAGTACGATGCTTCAATCAGGTGTTCTTAAGTCACTACTAGAAGAGCACTGCTTACCAAATAGTGATTATTCTCTTTGGTATTACCTCAGTCAAAATGCATTAATTAAGCTAAAAACACTGTTTGATCTAACGAGTTATTACGAACTTCGTGCCTTGGTTAACAAGCTCTGTAGTGATGTTTGTTCAGCTAGTCTGGATATTACCGAACAGCAGCAAAAGCAAATGCGAGGCCGAACTGAGTTTTGGTCTAATTACAGCAAACAGTTTGATCGAATCCGAGTATTGCTACCGCAACAAAGTCATGAACTGTTACTAGAAAATGGCAGTCACTTAACCGATCAGGTTGGTGTATTTAAAAGTGAAAACCCATTAAACGTGGAAGTGTTCATCTTCTCTCTTGGTAAGTTAATCGTTGTCGAAGTCCTTCGAGGAGAACTCGGTGAAACTCGTTTTTACAAGAATAGTAAATGGAATGCCGAGCGCCTGTTTAGCGGTAGCTTTAGCTCAATCAATGAGATAAGAGAGCTAGCGCAAGTAGAGGTTCATGATCATGTACTTTTATGGCAGTTTTACTGTGAGAAGTTGTTAAGAACGAAATTTAAAATCCTGCCAAATGAACAGACAACAAACTTTAGAGGAATGGGTAAGACACATGGGCAGTACTCTGCAGCGTCAGGTCTACCTAAGCCTACGGCAGGTGCCTTACTTGACCGAAGCAGAATGCTTGAAGAGTGGTTAAAAGGATTTTGGATGCATGAACTCAAAACCTCTAAGTATGGTGAACAGCCGTTTAAGACTAATCAAAGTGTAGAGTATTTGGTAAAAGCGGAGATCGCTAAACAATTTGATAATCAAGAAGCTTATCGTTTTAACCTAGAAGATGCATCTAAAGCTGGGAATATTGAGGCAATACACCAGTTAGGTCTTAATATGTTGAAAGATAAGAGTGTAAGTGCTCGTAAAGATGGAGAGCGTTGGTTAGCTAAAGCTGCGAGTAGTGGACATAAACAAGCACTTAAAGAAGTGAAACGCTATGGGATTGAGATTAACGCGACCTCTTCTTATTTAAGTCAAGCATTGAAACAGTCCACTATTATTGTCAAGCATCATTACCATATAAAACCAACAGTGACGGCAAATGTTCTGACAATGCTATCAACAGAAAAATTAAATCGTAGGAGAGAGTTATATGACCATAGTGTTGGTAATTTACTCATTTTATTAGAAGTACTAGAAGGTAGACCGGATGAGCCATCTAAAGCTGCATTAAAAAAGGTAACTTCTAGAATAAAAGTGATTTTTGATTATCTATATGTTCAATATTAATTGATAACCATTATCTAAATAATTGAAAAGAGTAATGCTGCTCGGCATTTTATATAAGACGATGAAGCCTATGAAAAACATCTTACTAGCAACAACTGGCACTAGCCCGCAGGTGTTAACAGAGACACTGTTTGCCATTCATAAAAGTGGGCGTTCATTTCCAGATGAAATCTACGTGATAACCACCAAAAGCAGCAAGACTATTTTGGTGAATGGTTTGTTCCGTGATGGTCATTTCCAGGCTCTGTTGAATGAATATGATATGCCAGCGGTTAAGTTTGATGAGAGTCATATTTGGTTAATCGAGGATGACAAAGGTCAGAGCATTGATGATGCTAAATCCATTGACGATCAAACTTATATGGCAGATTTTATCACTCACAAAGTGTATGAACTGACTCAAGATGACAATGTTGCGATTCATGCCTCACTAGCGGGTGGGCGCAAAACAATGGCGTTTTACTTTGGTTATGCAATGTCCCTGTTTGGTCGCGATCAAGACACGCTTAGCCATGTATTTGTAGACGATGAGTTCGAATTCGTTCGTGACTTCTGGTATCCAACGAAACAATCTAAATGGGTGGCAGGTAAAAACGGGCAAGGAGAGGTTGATGTTAGCAAAGCAACCATAACACTGGCAGAAATTCCATTTGTACGAATGAGGCGCTCTGTTGACCCAAGTTTACTCTCTTCTATGTCTACATCATCATTTAGTCAAACAGTGGGTATGTTAAACGCTAGCCATAATGAAGACTTCACTATAACCATACAGAAAAAAGCCAAATTAATATCAGTGGTAGGAATCGATATAAAACTCACGGCCAAAGAGTTTGCTTTTTACCTATGGCTGTTATCAAAGGAGGATTCGGGCGTTTTGGTAGACCGAGATTTCGATGCAGATGCAGCCTACAGCAAAGAGTTTTTAAATACCTATTGTGAGTTTGCTAAAGACCCTCGCGTCTTTGAGACTTTTAGTACGAACCCTGAAGATTTCAAAGCAGGTGACTATAACGGCCTAACTGGGATGGAACGTGAGTTCCTGCAACCTATCTGCTCAACCATAAATCGTAAGCTTAAAAACGCATTGCCTTCTCAAACTTCAGATAAACTTGAAATACAGTCACTCTCTGAGGCGCATAATCAGCGATATATCATCACCTTAAATCAGAAAAAATGTATTATTAGCCAATAAGTTGGCAAAACGACAGACTGGGTATTCAGGCGGAGAACTTGATGGCTAAATCAAATTTTGAGTTTCTAAAAGGTGTGAACGATTTTCTGTTCACGATTGCTCGCGCAGCGGAAAAAAACTATCCAGATGATCCCAATACCACGCTAGTAAAACTGCGCATTTTTGGTGAAGTAACAGCAAAACATCTAGCCAAACTACTCGTTATCGATGAATCAGAAAATCAGAACGACTTACTACGCGAACTGGGTAAAATTCCTTTTGTAGACGACAGCATTCTTAACGTTTTCCATAAGCTAAGAAAAATCGGCAATCAAGCGGTACACGAGTACCATAATGATCTGCAAGATGCCGAAATGTGCCTGCGTTTCTCGTTCCGTCTTGCTGTTTGGTACTATCGATTAGTCACAAAAAAATATGATTTTGCCGTTCCCGTGTTTGTTTTACCAAGTTCAGAGAACAGTGAACAGTTTGAGCAAGAGCTGTTGTCATTAAAAAGCGAACTTGCACTCGCGCGCCAAACTGAAACGAAAACCAAAGCTGATGTGGCCAGCCAAAACGCGAAACTAACGGCATTAAACGGCTATATCTCTGTGCTTGAAAGTAAACAAGAAGAGACAACAGAACAAACCCAAGATCGTATCACTGCACTCGAAGCTCAACTAAAAGAAAAGAATGCAGAACTCACCAAGAAAACAGAAACAGAGCGTAAAGCCTATAAACAGCAGATCACCAAAGAAGCGGCCTCTCGTTCACTTAACCTCAGTGAGAGTGAAAGCCGTTACTTAATCGATATCCAACTTCGTAAAGCGGGTTGGGATGCGGAAACTAAACTGCTAAATTTTTCTAATGGTACTCGCCCACAATTGGGTCGTAATATCGCGATTGCAGAATGGCCTACAGGGGTCGATGAAACAGGTAAAACAGGGTTTGCGGATTATGTTCTGTTCGTGGGGCTAAAACCGATAGCGGTGGTTGAAGCGAAAAAACAGAACAAAGATGTCTCAGCCAAATTGTTAGAAGCGTATCGTTACAGCAAATACTTTGATGTGGATTTTCTTCGCCAAGAACTAGAACAAGCAACAAATGATGATGAAATGCTTGAACAAGTGGCAGAAGCACTGCCGTCATATTTAATTTCATGGAGTGATACTTCGGGCTCAGTCAATTTTAAGATACCGTTTTGTTACTCAGCCAATGGTCGCGATTACCGATCAGCCGTGAAAACCAAAAGTGGTATCTGGCATCGTGATGTACGCCACCCAACCAACATGCCCAAAGCACTGCCGGAGTGGCACAGACCAGAAGAGTTAGTCGCAAAACTAGAGAGTGATAAACCGTTACAAAACCGTTGGTTTACTGATAATCAAGAGATGAACGGCCTTGGTTTGCGTTACTACCAAGAAGAAGCGATACACGCGACTGAAAAAGCGATCGTTTCTGGGCAGCAAGATATCCTACTTGCCATGGCAACGGGCACGGGTAAAACACGTACTGCCATTGCGCTTATGTATCGCCTGATTCAATCAAAGCGCTTCAACCGCGTGCTCTTTTTGGTGGATAGAACTTCCCTCGGTAAACAAGCCCTAGACGCGTTTGAAGACACCGACATCAAAGGCGATACCTTCAATTCAATATTTAATGTGAAAGGCTTAACGGACCGCTTCCCAGAAAACAGCACCAAAATTCATGTTGCGACCGTGCAATCGCTGGTTAAACGTACTCTACAAAGTGATGAAGTGATGCCAGTAGGGCGTTATGACTGCATTATTGTCGATGAGGCGCATCGTGGTTACATCCTAGATAAAGAACAAACCGAAGGCGAAGAGAAATTCAGAAACGAACTGGATTTCATCTCTTCTTATCGTCGTATTATTGATCATTTCGATGCGATAAAAGTCGCCCTAACCGCAACCCCTGCGCTGCATACTATTGATATTTTCGGTGGAGAAAAGAAAACACCCGTCTACCGTTACAGCTATCGAAAAGCGGTTATTGATGGCTTCTTAACTGACCAAGAACCACCCATTAAAATTGTTACTCAGCTTGCTGAAGAGAACGTGTATATCTCTAAAGGTAGCGAAGTCCAACGTCTATCAAACCAAGGCGAGTTAATTAATGACACCTTAGAAGATGAGCAAAATTTCGAAGTGGCCGATTTTAACCGCGCGCTCATCGCCTCAAATTTTAACAAAGTGGTGTGTGAAGAGTTGGCCAATAATAAAGATCATCACCTTGACCCAACCAGTCCGCAAAAAACCTTAGTGTTCTGCGTCAATAACACCCACGCCGATGCGGTGGTAGAAGAGTTACGTACCGCGTTTAAAGCCAAATACCCGCAGTTAGAGCACGACGCCATCATCAAGATCACCGGCGACTCGGATAAAGACTCAACTAAAGTTCAATCAATGATCACTCGCTTTAAAAAAGAGCGTTTGCCCAACATCGTTGTTACCGTGGATTTACTCACTACGGGTATTGATGTACCAAGCATCTGTAACCTTGTCTTTATGCGTAAAGTGCGTAGCCGTATCTTGTATGAGCAGATGAAAGGCCGTGCGACTCGCTTATGCCCAGAAGTCGGTAAAACCTCGTTTAAGATCTTTGATGCTGTGGATTTGTACTCGACACTCCAAAGCGTCGACACCATGCGCCCTGTTGTGGTTCGTCCAACAGTAGAGCTACAAACACTGGTCAATGAGATTACCGATTCAGAAACCTACAAAACCATAGAAGCCGATGGCCGAAGTTTTGCCGAACACAGCCATGAGCAGCTGGTGGCTAAGCTGCAACGCATTAGCAGCCACGCGCAATTTAACCGCAACAAATCCAAACCGATCGACAGCGAAATAAAACGCTTAGATGAGATCTGTAAAGATGCCGCAAGCTGTGATTTCTCAAGCTTGGCGAAAACCTTGAAAGAGAAAGGCCCGAAATGGTCAGCCGAGGTGTTCAACAGTGTCACCAATATGGTAGGGCGGTTAGAGCAGCTAAAACAAGAGATCAACGACCTGCGTGACATGCCCATATTCACCGACATCGACGACAAAGTCCTGCGAGTAGAAACCGCCTATGGTGAGCACGATAACGCACAAGATTTCTTAGATGCCTTTGATGATCTTGTTGATCGCACCAGCAATCAACAAGAGGCACTTGATATCATTGTAAACCGCCCCCGCGATCTCACCCGTAAAGGGCTTATTGAATTGCAAGAGTGGTTTGATGGGCAAAACTACAACGATGCCACATTAAGAAGCGCATGGAAGGTCGCCAAAAACCAAGACATCGCCGCCAAATTGATTGGACACATTCGCCGCGCCTCGATGGGGGATGCTTTGCTGCCATTTGAACAGCGTGTTGATATCGCCTTAGACAAAATCAAAACAAGCAGAGAGTGGACATCTGAACAACTTGGCTGGCTTGATCGCATCGCCTCATCCATTAAAGAAAAGGTCGTGCTGGATGATGACAGCTTTAAAACTGGGAACTACAAGCGCAAAGGGGGAAAACGTAAGCTTATGAAAGTCTTTAATGATGAATTAGACAGCATACTCACCCAATTCAATGAATATATGTGGGACGAGCCTGCCTAACTACGTACAATAACCCGAGTTTAATCAAAGAGAACAAACATGAACAATAATGATCTGGTCGCCAAACTGTGGAAACTGTGTGACAACCTACGTGATGGTGGCGTGTCATACCAAAACTACGTGAATGAACTGGCATCTTTGCTGTTCCTTAAAATGTGTGAAGAGACCGGCCAAGAAGACGATCTGCTGCCAGAAGGCTTCCGTTGGAAAAACCTAAAAAGCAAGCTGGGTCAAGAGCAGCACCAGTTCTATCGGAATATGTTGGTTCAACTAGGCACGGATGAGCACGCCATTGTTCGTGCGATTTTCCAAAACGTCAACACCACCATTACTCAACCCGCGCAACTGACTGAGTTAGTGGATAACATGGACAAGCTTGAGTGGTTTGATGGCGACACTGGAAAAAGCCGTGATGATTTTGGAGACATGTACGAAGGTTTGCTACAAAAGAACGCCAACGAAACCAAGTCGGGTGCAGGGCAATACTTTACCCCGCGTGCGCTGATCAGCACCATCATCAAGGTGACGCAACCTAAACAACGTGAAATCATTCAAGATCCGGCAGCTGGAACCGCAGGCTTCCTTATTGAAGCAGATAAGTACATCAAAGCGCACACCAACGATTTAGATGATCTGGACGATTCCGATCAAGAGTTTCAAATGACCAAAGCGTTTGTGGGCTTGGAGTTGGTACCAGAAACACGCCGCCTAGCGCTAATGAACTGCCTACTGCACGACATTGAAGGTGATGAAGACCAAGGCGCGATTCGCCTAGGCAACACCTTAGGAAGTGCTGGGGAGAGTCTGCCAAAAGCCAATGTGATTTTGACTAACCCTCCGTTTGGTAGCGCATCAAGCAGTAACATCACCCGTACTTTTGTTCACCCAACGGGCAACAAACAGCTCTGTTTTATGCAGCATATTTACGATGCCCTAGAGCCAGGTGGCCGTGCAGCGGTGGTTATCCCGGATAACGTGTTATTTGAAGGCGGCAAGGGTACTGATATTCGTCGTGACTTAATGGACAAGTGTAACCTGCACACTATCTTGCGTTTGCCTACTGGTATCTTCTACGCCGCAGGAGTAAAAACCAACGTGCTGCTCTTCCAAAAAGGCACGACCGATAACCCAAGCCAAGACAAAGACTGCACTAAAGAGACGTGGGTATTCGATATGCGTACCAACATGAACACCTTCGGTAAACGTCGCCCACTGACTGCAAAACACTTCGATGCTTTCGTTAAGGCGTTTGGTGCTGATAAGAATGGCCAATCACTGCGTGAAGAGGGGGTATACGAGACGCTTGGTAATATCTTCGCGGAGGGCGAGGATAGTGTAGAGCGCATCATCGACAATGCACGTTTCCGCAAGTTTAGCCGTGAATACATTCGCGATCAGAAAGGCGATAGCCTTGATATATCTTGGTTAAAAGACCTAGCTGCGACAAGTGCAGAGAACCTACCAGAGCCAGAAGTGCTAGCGGGTGAAGCGATGGCAGAGCTTACCGAAGCGATGTCTGAAATCTACCAACTGATGCAAGCGCTAGGCGCTGTGGATGAAGCGGAAGGGCAAAAGCAATTACTCGAAGAAGCGTTTGGCTTAGAAGAAAAGCCGGAGGCAGAGTAATGAATGAATTGCCTAAGGGTTGGGTGAAGTTAAAGTTAGGCGATCTTATAGAGTTGAAATATGGGAAATCGCTGCCAGCTAAGCAACGTAGTGGAATTGGTTTCCCTGTATATGGCTCTAATGGAGTAGTCGGTTTACACTCGGAAGCTTTAGTATCTGGAGGTGGTTTGATTGTTGGACGAAAAGGGTCTTTTGGCGAAGTCCACTTTTGTGAAGATGACTTTTCTCCTATTGATACAACTTACTTTGTCGACTCTTTTCCGTCTGGAACGATGAAATATTGGTATTATCAATTAAAGCATCTTCCGCTCACTAAATTAAATCGCTCGACAGCAATACCCGGGTTAAATAGAGATGATGCGTATGCTCAAGACGTTCTGCTGCCTCCAGATGCTGAACAAAAACGCATCGTTGAAAAACTCGATGAGGTATTGGCACAGGTCGACAGCATCAAAGCCCGCCTAGATGGCATCCCAGACCTGCTAAAACGCTTCCGCCAATCGGTACTCGCTTCCGCAGTGTCGGGTAAGTTGACGGAAGAGTGGCGTGGTGGAACGCCTCCTAATTGGAATGCTGTAAAGCTAAAAGACTTTGTTCAATCTATTGAAGCTGGTAAGAATTTAAAGTGTATTGAAACTCCACCAGAAGGAGACGAGCACGGCATCATTAAAATTAGCGCGGTAACATGGGGGACTTACGATGAGGAACAAAGTAAAACCCTGCCAGATCATGACTTATTTATCGAGAATCGTAGAATAAAGGTTGGTGATTTTCTAATATCTAGAGCAAATACAATAGAGTTACTTGGTAATCCTGTGATTGTTCATCAAGTTACCAAAAACCTAATGTTAAGCGATAAAGTTTTGCGTCTTGTAATGGAAGAACATGATAAGCCATGGGTGAGTATCTTCCTACGTTCAAAAGAAGGACGTAAACAGATTGAATCTCGTTCAACTGGTAACCAGATGTCGATGCGTAATATTGGACAAAAAACATTATTGGATATCGATTTGCCAAGATGTAACAAAGATGAACAAAAAGAAATCGTTCGCCTAGTTGACCAATATTTTACTTTCGCCGACACTATCGAAGCCCAAGTGAAAAATGCGCAGGCGAGGGTAGATAACCTAACCCAAAGTATTTTGGCCAAAGCCTTCCGTGGTGAATTGGTGGCGCAAGATCCAACCGATGAGCCGGCCGATAAACTGCTAGAGCGCATTGCACAGGCTCGTATCGAGGCTGAAGCCTTAGCCAAGGCAGCCAAAAAAGCCGAGGCGGCTAGAAAGAAAGCGGCAAAAGCCAACGCATAATAAACCAACAATGCACGCTCTCGAGCGTGCATTTTTATAAGGTCAAAAATAATGTCAGTGTATCTTTTAACGTGGAACCCTAAGCATTTCTCAACGGGTGGAGAAGGCTCTGAATCGGGAGTCTTGAATTACGCCATCGGTGAGCAAGTGCGGTGGTCATGTCATAGCCAGCAGCCGAAAATGGGTGATACCGTTTATTTAATTAGAGTCGGTGTTGAGCCAAGAGGCATCGTTGCCAAAGGTACGGTAACTAAAGAGAGCTATCTAGCAGAGCATTGGTCAGACGAATCTAAACAGAAGCGCTACATCGATTTTAAGTTGGAAGCTCTGCGTTCTAATTGTGCACAAGGCCTTTTACCAATGATGTTGCTACATGGAGCAATGCCAGAACAAAAGTGGAGCACACAAACATCAGGCATCGAAATCAAGCCAGAGTACCAACAAGTATTGTCTCAGTTATGGAGTGACGGCAGTACAAAGCACTCTGTGGCGCAATTTTTGAGTTGGTATTTAGCTAATGAGTTTGACCCTCAAGACTGGTACAAAGGTTACATAGAAACTTGTGCATTAGCGAAACAGATCCAAGATGGAAAAGAGATCACTGAACAGGATGTGAAAAAACTGTGGCATAAACCAAGCAATGGTATTGCGGATGTCGGCCAAGGGTTTATGTACCAAAGAGAGCTTGACTCTAATCCTGAATTTTTATTAGGACTGACAAGGGAAATACTCGCTAATCCCACAGAAGAGACCTACAAAAAAGTGGTGAATGATTGGAAGTTAGTCGGCAATTTTGAACGTGTTCTGTGGGGAGTTATTCACCGCGTTTTTGCAGCAGCGGCGCCAAAACAATACACCAGCATCATTGCAGAATCTTATCTAAATGATGTTTTTAAGTGCCTTAAGAAACAGTATCAACTGGAAACCAAGCGCAGCGGTTCGTGGCTATCTGACAATACAAGTTTGCTTGAGCTAACTAAGCCATTCATCCAAGCGGATATAGATGATCAGACTCGCAATATCCTGCTATGGAGCTTATACGAATGGAAAGTGACGAGTAAGAATCCCGGTGATGTAGAGGGTGGTCAAGTTAAAGAAAACGAAGCGGATTATGAAGCGAACCAATCGATGAACTCAGATATTGCTACCCCTGTTAACCAAATTCTTTATGGGCCTCCTGGAACGGGGAAAACCTATCTTCTTCAAAAACTACAGCATAATTATACCAGTATTGAAGAGGTGCAGAGCCGTGAGCAGTGGCTAGCAGAAAAGCTAGATGCACTTAATTGGATGCAAGTGATAGCCCTTTGCTTACTTGATATTAATGGTGAGGCTAAAGTAGTCCAAATTGTAGAACATGACTTTTTTCAAGCTAAAGCAAGGCTCAATAACAGGAACCAAAAAACACTCAGAGCAACGGCGTGGAGCTACTTGCAAAAGTTCACCGTCACTGGTTCTAAAACGGTAAATTACAAAGATAGATCTGAGCCTGCAATATTCGACAAATCACCATCGTCATATTGGTATATTGTTGATGAAAACAGAGAATTGATTGATGATTTGATTGAATTGCATACTGAGATCGTAAAAGGCCCGAAGTCAGCTCATTCAGTAAAGCGTTATTCAATGACAACCTTTCACCAATCTTATGGTTATGAAGAGTTCATTGAAGGCTTACGAGCAAAATCAGACGAGCAGGGCAATCTAAGTTACCCAATCGAACCAGGTTCTTTCTTGAAACTGTGTCAAAGAGCTAAAAACGATCCTAGTCATCAATATGCCATGTTCATCGATGAAATAAACCGAGGTAATATCTCTAAAATCTTCGGTGAGCTTATCTCACTTATTGAAGTGGATAAAAGGTCTGGTTGCGAACATGCTATGTCGATTAAGTTGGCGTACAGTGGCGAGGAATTCTCCGTTCCAAGTAATGTCGATATCATCGGCACCATGAACACCGCAGACCGTTCGCTGGCAATGATGGATACTGCCCTTCGTCGTCGCTTTGATTTTGTTGAAATGATGCCAAAAACCGAGTTGCTACGCGGCTGCGTGGTTAATGGCGTTGACTTAGAACAACTGCTTAGCACGCTTAACCAACGCATCGAAATCCTCTACGACCGTGAACACACTTTAGGCCATGCTTTCTTTATGTCAGTAAAAGCGCTAGTGGATGGAGATGATCATGAAGGTGCTTTCACTGCATTAGTCTCGGTCTTCCAAAACAAAATCATTCCTCTATTGGAAGAGTACTTCTTTGAAGATTGGGACAAGATCCGTCTGGTGTTGGCTGATAATCAAAAAGACAATGAGTTGCAGTTTGTTACTGAAAAATCGCTAGACCAAACCAAGCTAAATGCCTTATTTGGCCAAAATCACGGCTTAAATCAATATGGTGAAACGCAAAAACGGTACATTTTGAAAGATAAAACGGATGACGTTTGGCAGAGTAACTTGGCGTATCAAGGTATTTATAGCTCTAGCGACGATCAAGGCGAGTAATGATGTCTTCGCATCCCGTTGTATTTGAGTTTGGCTATTTGTGCAGTGATAAAGTCGCATCGGAAGAGAACGGTTTTACCTTCATCTCGACTGAGGCTTTTGGTTATTTAGAATCATGTTGCTTAAGTGAGCAAGAGCCTGAGATAAGCCAGCTACTGCAGTTGCGAACACGATATGGGTTTAAGGTGTTACAAGTGAAAAACTATGTAGGGGTGATCTTTACTCCTCATGGTCAACATATTGAAGTGCTGCCAAAAGTTGGAAAAGCGAACGCAGATAAGAAACAAGCCATTTCAGATGCTCGAAAAATGTTGCTGATGATGCTTCGACATCTTGGTGATTTTCGTCATATATCTACCCACAACGCCAGTGTCGAAACACTGAAAATGCCGCTGCTAGAAGTGTTTATTGAGCAGTTTTTGCAAAGCGTCAATCAACTGGTTAAGCGCGGTTTACGCAGTGACTATGTAAGCCAACAAGACAATTTGGCTTTTCAAAAAGGGAAGCTATTGGTATCTAAGCAGTTGCGTTATAACTCAGTGAACAGACACAAATTCTATGTTGAATATGATGAGTTTTTGCAAGACAGACCATCGAATAGGCTTATTCGTGCAGCGCTTAAAAAAATTGCAGGTTACACACTGCGTCACCAAAACCAGCGCTTACATCGTGAGTTGGATTTCGCTTTTGATGGTATTCCACCAAGTAAAGTCCCTAAGCAAGATTTCGCCTGTGTAAAACTTGATAGAGGTATGGATTACTATCAATCACCATTGGCTTGGGCAAAACTGATTTTAGAAGGTTTGTCACCACTCAGTATGAAAGGGCAAGCGAATGCTCAATCGTTACTGTTCCCAATGGAAGCGGTCTTTGAAAGTTATGTCGCGTCAGTGCTGAGGAATCAGTTAGCTGATGGCGAAGAACTCACCACGCAAGCGTCATCGAAATACCTTGTCACTCATAACGAGAGAAGTCAGTTTCAGCTTAAGCCGGATCTATTGTTAACATTGCCAGCTAGTGTAAAAGAACCAGAACGCAAAAAACGGGTTTTAGATACCAAATGGAAAGTGCTCGATCTAGAAGAACATAATTATGGACTTTCTCAATCCGACCTTTATCAAATGTTTGCATATGGGCATAAATATTTAAATGGTACGGGTGACCTTTTATTGATCTATCCCGCACATAGTGGTTTTGATAAACCGATAGAATATAGCTTTGATTTTAGCCAATCCTTGAGGCTGTGGGTTGTGCCGTTTATTTTGGATTTAGAGGGTGATAGTCGTTTGGTTTGGCCTGAAGGACTCTTGAACGCCATAGTCGTTTCGTAAGCTTACGTTCATCATTTATTCATTAAATATCGTAAATTACCAATTATAAAAATAGGTACGAATCGAGCGCATTTAAAGGCGCCACTACGTCAGGGTTCATCATGCAAACATACAGAAATGTCCTCTCTTCAATTCTTAATGCGAGAGAGTTAACCAAACCAAATGCTCAACCTGTTTATAGTTACAAAGTGACGGCATTGGAGTTTGAGTTACTCAAGCAGTCATTAGTTGCTAGCGTCGAAAGTAATGGTATTCACACCTATTCGAATAGGCCAACAAGGGAATGGGCAGGGTGTTTTGTATTGTATGCGGCGGAGTGGTGGCGCACGTCTTTTCAAGGCGGCGTTTGGGCTTGGGAACCTGTATTGGAGTCTCTCGGCTTACAGGCCAACGCAATTTCACCGACTCAAAGAAGTGAGATTGTTGTTAAGGGTTTAAGCTTTTGGGGACGAAAGGTATTAAGTAATACTAAGGGACGCATGTTACTTGGCACTGTGGCGGTTGAAGGTGGTTTGCCACAAATGCTTATCCAAGATCCAAATAGCAGGCTTGCCCATTACTTCGAACAAGTGATTCAAGATTATGGGCAATTTGCTAACTCACGGTTAAGCGCTGTATCTGTTGCTAAAGCACACGCGCACTATATTGCTGCATCATATCGTGATGAGACGGTTTATAGTATTGTCGCCCAAGTTGCTGAATCCATTTATTATCTGGTCGATAGGCACGGGCTAGACGAGCAAAGTGACCCGCTTCATTACTTGAATGCGGTCGATGCGAATTGGTCGCAGGGTTTACCATTGAACATGGAGCCTGAAGCCGCACGAACTTTATTGGGTAATGCGCTTGGTCTTGCTGTTGAAGTTCAACGTCGTTTACCAAACTCTATTAAAATTCTTCGTTCTCTTCGTAAATCTTATTCGCATTATGCGTCGATGATGGATATGCCCGCAACGGATGTCGATTATCAGTGGCAGAACCAAATTGATATCACACTCAAATCCCGCCTTAATGCCAAGTTCTTACAGCAACTGTTTAGTAGCGTGAATTTGCCAGACCGCATAAACCTGTTTGCGGTTGGTAGCAAGAGCCTTTTGTTGGCAAAGGCATTTAAGCGCGGGGCTGACTCTGAGCATTATTTACTAGATGTTTATACTAAGTCTCTTCCAACAGAGTGGTTCGACTGCGACGTACAATTGAAAGCAACGGATGACGTTGGTAATGAATGGTATGCTCCAGTGCTTGGTGGCGCGGGAGTTGATGCCAATGAACCTTGGGTATTCACTCAACATAATGATGAGTGGCTACTTAAAGGTGCTGGAAGTGTCGAATGTGCAGAAGCGAACGCTTTAGTTTCAGTGCCAGCGCACTTGTCACATCCCACACTTGCTGCGGTAGGTCACATCAATGGACGTGTTCTTTATGATGTTAATACTCAAATAGAGATGGAATTTTATTTTGACGCATATTGTGTGTCACTTGAGCGAGAAGGTGTGAAAACTCTTGAGTTCAATTTAGTTGGTCAGGCAATTCCTTATCAAACTAACCCAAGTAATTGTTTTATCGGGGTTCCTAGCTTAGTCGTCATTGATGAAAGTGGTCAGCAATCAGAAATCCCAAATACTCAGCTTCGTTGGCGCAATACAATGTTTGAACAATGGCAGTCAATGAACACTGTTCCTTTTGGTAAGGTCGATATCGCTTTGTTTGAGAATAATAAACCTGTTAAGCGTTTTACCGTAGGTTTGTTACCAGACGATTTCTCTATTGTATTGCAACCGAGCCACACGGTACAAATTGGTCAAATCGGCTTTTATTCTAATAAACCCCTGCCATCCATTGCGTTAAAGGGGGAAGAACAACTCGATGTTCTGCCGAGCTCGGTTCTGTCTCATACTCAGAAAGATCCGAATGAAGCCAAACGTACTTTGGATATGCTCAGTCATCAAACTCACCCACCAGCACAAGTTAACGTTGCGATATGGTGGCAAGATCAAGCGAAGTCGTTGTCGATAACATTGCCATTCCCTGCTAAAGGTATTTGTCTGATTAGCTCTGGGGGAGAAGCGGTTCGTAATGCTGAAGCGATTTTAGTCGATACGCTTAATCGTTATGAATTATTCGGCTATGGCGTCAGTGATTCGCTAGAGGTGGAATTCAAGCTTTTCGCTAGAGATATTTACGGCACTTTTTCTAAGTCGGCTTACGTGAAGCGAACTTTGCCTAAAGGTGACGTTTTATCTAGCGGATTTTCCTTAGCAACGTTCAAAGGGGATATTGAGTCCCTGCTGGCTCTATCATCTTCATTAGATGCAGCCGTTAAGGTATCGGTGTTGGACAATGCACATACCATTTTCAATTTCAGTATTAATGCATACAGCAATGCGCTTATTCCAAACAGAGCACAAGGTACGATTGAAATCGAGAACGATAGCTTCATGGGCATACTTTCGATGGTGCCTTTGGATAACCCAACTTATGCACCGATTACTTTAATCAAGAATGACGGACATTGGTATTTTCCTGAAGATGACGCTTCGCCTGGTGCTTGGCTTATTTATGCTGATGAAGCCGAACAGGATGTAAGGCCTTTGATGTGGAGTAAAGACCTTGAGCTGTTATCGTCGCCGAGTAATCGACTGGAAGAAGCGGCATCTATCGGGGCTCGTAAAGATCGTCTAGAGCAGTTTTCAGTGGTTTGTGGTCAGTTGGCGATAGAGTTTGGTGCACCTGAATGGACATACATTAAAGCCTTGCTGGCCTTTGACAGTGTCCCACTAACCACATTTGATCTATGGCGAGGTGCAATCACTAAACCTGAGTTTGTACTCGCGATGCTGTTAAGCGCAAATAAGAAAGAAGCCGAGCGTATTTGGCAGTTTAGTCAACAGTTCCCTTTCTTATGGCACTCCATTAAAGCTCGAGATGCGATCGCGGTAGTGAGTGCGTTCTATGCTTCGCGTATCGAGGTTTACGGCAACGATTTTTCGGACATCATCTGCGGTCAAATTGAATCGAAATTAGACGAATTAGTGACTAGGTATCCTGGTTTTCAGAGCCTCAAGAATCTATTAATGCACAAAATCGATCCAAATCGAGAGAAGCCTTCGCTTAATCCTGCCGCTTATATTCAGCAATTGTTTGAGCTACGAAATTCATTGAATAACAAATACAACGAATCTCAGTGGCCATGCGAATTTTCGGACCACATATTTAAGAGTTCAATTAAGGCAGTTAAACCACAATTGGCAGAGGTTTGCTTCACCACTAAAGATCTTTACCGTAATAACGTGATGAATGCGCCCGTATTGCTTGCTTTGTCCACTTGTGGCTCTGCATCGCTGCGAATGACACCAGAGGTAGTACATGCGATGAGACAATACAACAGCTTCGACCCTGACTACTTTGAGCAAGTATTCTCTCTTACGCATAAAATGATTTTCGGCCTAGTGAATAGCTAAAAGGGTATACCAACCATGCAATATTTCGAGTCTTTAGTTGACCAACTGACCAAACGCGCGGCGCGCGCTACTTTAGGGCAATTTGGTTTGCGATCTAAGCCGTTACGTGAATTCTTGTGGCAGTCGTTTTCTCAATCCCCAGGTAAAGAGGGTGCGTTTCTTGCTGATCCTGTATTTGAAGCCACCTTTGGCTGGAAACCACATACTCAAAGTATGCGAGATCTATCAGGTGGGTTGTTAAACAGCGCGATTGTAAGTGCAATGGCGAACCCACCGAATGAGCTTAAAGAAGATTACCTTTTTGATAGCAGTTGGTACCCGTATTCTCATCAGCATGAAGCATGGTCTCATCTATTGGAGCCATCTCCTAAGTCTGTCATTGTGAGTAGTGGTACGGGTTCTGGTAAGACAGAGTGTTTCTTAGTGCCAATTCTGAATGACATTGTTGAACGCAACAGCAGGCCAGATGGCGTCGAGGCTTTGTTTTTATATCCACTCAATGCATTAATTAACAGTCAGAGAGAGCGTTTAACGGCATGGACTCACCAATTGGGAGATCAAGTTAAATTCAGTCTATTTAATGGTGATACGCCCGAATCAGTCAGTGCGGCAGAACGAAAAAAGCACCCAAATGAACAGCTTTCTCGCAAGGAGCTAAGACAAAACCCAGCTCAAATATTGGTGACCAACTCTACGATGTTAGAGTACATGTTGGTTCGCCAAAAAGACGCGAATATTTTGAACCGTTCTAAAGGCAAGCTGCGTTGGATCGTTTTGGATGAAGCGCATACTTATATCGGTTCTCAAGCTGCTGAATTGTCCTTGCTGCTTCGACGCGTAATGCATGGCTTTGGTGTCACGCCAGACCAAGTGAGATTTGTCGCGACTTCCGCAACGATTGGTGGAAAGGACTCTGACGCGGATTTAAAAGCGTTTTTGGCTGACGTCGCTGGTGTCGATATCACTCAAGTTCATTTAGTGAAAGGCGAGCGTGAAATCAAACCGCTGATGGAACTGGACCAAATCAAGGCGATGAACCTTGATAGTGTTTCAAGCATAACGAACGAGATAGAACGTTACGATGTATTACAAAGCTTACCGCCGTTAAGAACGTTAAGGCAGCACCTGAGTTCAACCGATAACAGAATGACGTTGAGCGAAATAGGGAAGCTATTGTCTGCAACTGAGGAACCGTTATCAGAACAGGACTCACTTCAATGGCTTGATATCTGTGCTTCGACAAAGAACGCAGATGGAGATGCATTTATTCCGTTTAGACTACATTTGTTCCACAGAGTTGCTGGTGGGCTTTGGGCTTGCTCAAATTCAGATTGCTCGGCAAAGGTAGGTACGCCTTTAGAGTCGATTGATTGGCGATTTGGTATGGTTCATATGTCACGCCGCGAGAAGTGCTCCTGTGGTTCACCGATATTTGAAATGGTTAGCTGTAATGGTTGCGGAACTAGCTTATTGGCTGCGACTGAAAGAACGGATTCACAGACCAGTCATACTCAGCTACAACTAACAAAACCAGATTCATCGATCGATGACTTTGCTTTGGACCTTGTAGGAGAAGATGATCTAAGCATCGAAGATGATGAAGAAACTTCCGAGGAGTATGACCGCTTTGCTCTCATCTCACCGTTAAGTTTTGAAGAAACCGGTGAATATTGGATCAATAACCAGAGAGCTGTAAAAACCGCTAAAGTTCCAGGTGCGCATTTAATACACCGAGTCGAAGGGTACCGTAAAAGTGACGGTGCTTTGTCTGTGCGCTGTCCATGCTGCCAGCATACCAAAATCAAGAAGTTCGAGTTCTACCGTCACTTCAGAAATGGCGCACCGTTTATGCTGTCGACGGTGATCCCTACATTATTGGAATATTGCCAAGACGGTAAGAAAGAGCAGTTGAAAGGTCCTTGGAACGGCCGCCGCATGATTACTTTCACCGATAGCCGACAAGGTACTGCTCGTTTTTCTGCCAAGTCACAGCAAGACTCAGAAAGGCAGTTTTTGCGCTCAACTATCTATCATTTGATCTTGGATAAAGCTCTGAGAACGAGCGAAATGACTCCTGAGGATGAAAAGAAGCTCAACCGACTACAACGAATGCTTAAGATCGCAATAAGTATGGATGAGCCAGAGGATATTGAGGCTATCGAGTGTGAAATTGCCGAATTAACAACAGGTAGTAATCCTGTCATGGTGACTTGGCAAGAAGTCGAAGAGTTCTTAGCGGAACAGAAAGAAGTAAAATTGTGGATCAAAAGATTCTATGAGCACTTCGATGACCGAATGGATATGGTTGCTAATCCAAAATTACTGGCTCGTTTGCTGTTGTTACGAGAATTTAATAGCCGCCCTAAAAGACAGAACACACTCGAAACCATGGGCTTAGTCTGCATGGAATATCCAGGTTTAGCCAAAAAGGAGAGTTCAGCCCCTAGTGAATGGTTGAGACATTTTGATAGTGCTGAAAAAGCGCGTGAAGAGTGGGTTAATTTCCTAACCGTTTGTGTGAATTTTCATGTACGAAGCATGAAAGCCGTGAGGTTGACGGATGAGCAAATTAACTGGATTGGGGCTAAATATTCGCCAGCTTTCTTAGTAGGGCAAGATGAGCCTACCCATATTTGGAATGTAGAGGCATGGCCAAAAATTAGGCGTAATGGGCCACGACAACCAAGGTTAGCTAGGTTGCTTGCGACAGCTCTGAATATAGAGTTAGAGGATTCTGATACACGTGCAGATATTAATGAAATTTTACGCCAAGCGTGGATGGCTCTGCAGTCTTCAGTGTTGACACCGAGTGGTGATGGTTATCGCTTAGAGCTTGAGCAACAAGTGAGTTTCTCTTTAGTTGCAAATAAGCATCAATGTCCTCATACCCAAAAAATCATAGATAAACCATTGCTAGGGGTGACTCCATATTTGAATTTATCTGGAGACCGCACCGAACATTTGTGTAAACAGATATCTACCCCAAGTTATCCATACCCATTTGGCCGCGATCCTAAGAGCGGAGAAAGCGTTGATCTAAACAAAGTCAGGGAATGGCAAGAGCAGCCAGATTTAATCGATGTCCGTAAAGAAAATGCGTGGTCAGACATTGCTGACCGTGTTGTAGAACGTACGCCTTACTTTAGAGTCGCAGAGCACTCTGCACAGCTAAAGGCAAGCCAATTACGCGCATATGAGAAAGAGTTCAAAGCGGGAAAAATTAACGTTTTAAGCTGTTCTACGACGATGGAAATGGGTGTAGACATTGGTGGTATATCGGTAGTAGCGATGAATAATGCTCCACCTAACCCTGCGAACTACTTGCAACGTGCAGGTCGAGCTGGCCGCCGTGGAGAAACTAAATCGATTGCGCTTACGTTATGTAAATCTACTCCGCATGGAGAGCATATCTTCTCGAATACTCGTTGGGCGTTTGATACAGAAATTAAAGTACCGAATGTATCGTTATCAAGTGACTACATTGTTCGTCGACATGTGAATTCGTTACTACTTTCGACGTTTTTAAATCATGTCGTGAAGTCAGAGAACTCGTTGAAATTGAATTGCGGTAACTTCTTCAAATCTGATCATGAATCGACGGCTTCTCAAGTTGACCAATTTGTTGACTGGTGTGTAAATGGAGCATTAGATTTTGTACAAGACGGGCTGGATACTTTGTTACGTCGAACCTCTCTTGATGCAACATCACGTATCGAAATTCTAGATGCGTCCGCTAAGCATATGAAGCGCATTGTCGAGCGTTGGTCCGTTGAGCATCAACTGCTAAAAGAACAATCTAAAAGTTTAGATGAGAATCCTAACTCGCTATCAACAGCACAAGCTGCACTAGAAAGCCAAATTCAACGCTTAGAGGGGGAGTTCTTACTTTCCGAGTTAGCGCGTAAAGGGTTCCTACCCGGATACGGGTTCCCTACTGATGTGGTGTCTTTAAATACAGATCATGTCAAAGTGATCGAAAGGCGAAAACGCTACATCAAGATGAAACAAGACCAAATCAACGATAAAACATCTCGTAAAGATAACCTATATAGCTCTGCTGGCTTCCCGTCTCGAGATCTTTCAGTCGCTATTCGCGATTATGCGCCAGGTAATGATGTTGTGATTGATGGACGTGTTTATCAGTCGAAAGGCGTGCTGTTGAACTGGCATAGTCCTGCAACTGTTGATCAAGTAAAAGAGATACAAGCGTTAAGGTGGGCATGGCGTTGTGACAAGTGTGGTGCCAGTAATACTTCGTTGTTAAGACCAGAACAGTGTGAATGTTGTGGTAATGAGTTTAATTTTAGTGACGAGAAAACAAAAGATCGTATTCACCCTTACATTCAGCCAGCGAGCTTCGCGGTCGATATTAGAGACGAACCTCATAATGATATCTCGCGCTTGAATCATGTGCCATTCAATGACCCTTGGGTGACGGTAGATGGTTCTGAGTGGCATGAAGTGAGCGTAAACCCCGGAGCATCATACCGTTCTAGCCACAATGGCCACGTTTATTATTACAGTGCAGGACCAGTCAACCAAGGGTACGCGCTTTGCTTAGAATGTGGTCGTATGGAAGCTATGCCCGAAGGTGGAGATAAGTCACCAAAAGAAGTTTTAATGGGGCACACTCGCTTACGAGGTGGTAAGGGTCATTTAACCAGCTCAAGCGAAGTTTTGTGTGGCGGTAACGACAGGGAATTCACTGTAAAAGGTCCGCTAAAGTTGGGACACAGTACTTACACCGATGTGTTCGAATTGTTGCTATTTGATGAGCTGGGTAAACCACTAGTAGAGAGAAGTAGTGCTCGTTCAATCGCTGTGCTGATGCGAAACCAATTAGCAGAGAAGCTTGGTATTAATAGTGACGAAATTGGCTGTACAACGAAGCCTGTGAATCATGAGGGACGAGAAGTACAAGCTATTGTGCTGTTTGACAATGCAGCCGGCGGTGCAGGTTTTTCAATTCAAGCCTCTGAGTATGTTGTTGAGTTACTGCAAGGAGCAAAGAAGGTTGCATCTAGCTGCCACTGTGACAAGGCATGTCATCGTTGTTTAGTGGATTATTCGACTCAACATGTCCTTGATCTACTTGATAGAAGAAAAGTGGCTACTTATTTGAGCAACGGATTTTTCAATAATCTTAGCTTGCCAGCGGAATATGAATTGTTCGACTATCACAATAGACGTGAACTACGTCCGTTAATGATCGCAATAGAAAAAACGTTGGCTAAACATGATGACTCAGACCTCTATGTCGAGCTTCCTATAAGTCAATTGAGCGATTTAGGTGATTGGCAACTGTACCAAGCATTTCGTCATTGGGTCGCCGAGCGAAAGGTAAACTTGGTACTGACAGAGGTTCAAGTTCAAGAGTTGTCACTTGAGCAAAAAATGACACTGTCTTGGTATCTGAATCACCCAAATGTGAAACTGTTGAGTAAACCACTCAACCATGAGGTCGATCACCAGGTGTTAGCTTCGGTAGCAAATGAATCATATTGCTACCAATGGGGACTCCGTGAGGATGACCGTGAAACTTTAGTGATTGGGATTGGATCTTTAGGTGAGTTGGTTGACTTTGATCCTACACGTTTGCGTCAGAGTTCTGATTTAGAAAAAATAGTGATCGATTGTGAATTGGATGGAAAGGCTTCTGAGTTCGGATTGAAGTTTTGGACTCTTGTGTTTAAACGTTCACCTGCATTAATGGCGTTGATGCAAGATCAAGTTATCGAATCGGCTACTTATTCTGATCGTTATCTGGCCGCAACTTTACCTGTTTCTCTATGCTTTAATACCTTGAAGTTTTTAGGGGAACATTACAAAACCTGCCAGGTCGAAATTTTCACAGGGGAGTTAAGTCGAGGTTACAAGCCAACGACAGTACAAGACAATTTTTTCGATGATTACTCACGTGACAAGGTAGTCGAATTGGCATTTGAAAGTTCGGCAGCAAATATGAGTTTTAAAACGACCTCGAAATACAAGCTGCCTCACTCGCGAACGCTCGTTTTATCTTTTGATAACGGCAAGCAAGTGACGTTGTGGCTTGATCAAGGATTTGGTTACTGGTTTGCTGATAAACGTTTACCTGAGAACCACTTACCTTATCACCTTGATGATGAAGAACACGCCAATATTATTGTTGAGGGTCAAGCTGAGATCTCTTCAGGTAAATTTACTACGGATATTTTTGTGTCATTTGGTTGATTGAAAGAGACGGACAGAAAACGTGTAGGCTGGCGCACTTATGCATGGCTTTTATAATAGTGTCGCATTCTATACAATGGATGCGCCAAGCTATTTAAATGGTCAAAAATAAGCACAACCTCAAGTGCAACAAGGGCGTCATAGAGTTGAATCCATCAAAACAAATGCCAATAAGTTGGTGGATGAACTTTAGAGGGGCTTCATGAATCTATCAAAGAGAATTTAGAAGATGCTTTTCTCCTGTTATAAAGCCCCTAGAAACCAAATTTAGAGCTCCTATCACAGAAGACAATGGCGTTAAATTGAATATACGCACATTTAGCAAAAATCAGCAGGCTTTGAGAGATTAGCGCGAACGCCAAAACCAAGGCAATTTATTGATAGTTCAGCTGGGTAGGATTAGGTTAACTAGTCGTATCTACCCCAATCACTTCAAATTCTCTGATCTACTAAAACAGGGAGTTTTTCATTGATCTTATTTATAAGCTTATGAAAACCACTTAGTGAGAAGATTCGTTAATCTATATGTTATACCGTACTCCATTTCACAAGTACTGATTAATCCTGTACAATTCATAAAATGGAATATGGATATCAACTTGTACAATGGAACTGATAAACGTATTGATGTGGTTTAACAATGTCTCAAATTAATTCTGAAACTCAAACACTCTCATCTCAGCACCTTTCTGAGCTTAAAGCAGCAAAATCTTTATTGGAAAACCCAGGCCTTGCCGCAAAAGTGACCGATTTCGTCGGAGCACCAATCGAACTTCTTATTGAAAAGCTGCCAGAAGATTGGAATAAAAAAATTGGCAGTGTGACGCATACAGCGCTTGATAAAGCAGCAGATGCAGCGCTTTATACAATGAAAGATATTCCAGGAGAAGAGTCATCTAACATTTGGCATAAAATTGGCGCGGCAGCTAGCGGAGCTGCCGGAGGTTTCTTCGGTATTACAGCTCTATCGATTGAGTTGCCTGTTTCAACAACGCTGATGCTACGTTCTATTGGTGATGTTGCTAGGGAGCAAGGTGAATCTATAAGTAGTGAAGAGACAAAACTTGCTTGTTTACAGGTTTTTGCACTAGGTGGAAATAGTAATGATGATGACGGTGCTGAGTCAGGTTACTTTGCAATACGTGGGATGTTGGCAAGAGCTACTGCTGAAGCTGCCGAACATATTGCTAAACATGGATTAGCTCAAGAGGCGGCACCAGTACTGGTCCGATTCATGACGTTGATAGCGGAACGTTTTGGTGTTCAGATTACTCAAAAAGCGGCTGCTCAAGCTGTTCCTGCAATAGGTGCTGTCGGTGGAGCTGCGATCAATACGATATTTATGGATCATTTCCAAGATATGGCAAAAGGGCACTTTATTGTTCGTAAGCTTGAGCGTCAATATGGACTGGAGTCAGTAAGACAGCAATATCACTTATTACCAAGTTAAGGTGGTGTGATCAAATTCCTGATTCTATTTGTATTCGTTATGTTCCTAGTGGGCGTCATTTCTACTGTGTTTAAAGCGCGCAAAGTCATTAAAGGTAAATAACCATGTTTAACAAATTTAAGGCGTCACTGCCTGGCTTTGACATCACCCCGCTGCTTAAAAGTCTTAAAGAGTCATTAACTGAGCAAAGTGGAGAGGCTCTAGAACCACGAGATAAGCCATCTTGTGAACTCGTTCAAGTGCGTGAAGGCAAGCTTCCAGCTGTATTTATCATCAACGGTTTTCTATCTGAAAACAACGTATGCTCAAAAGATTGGTTAGATGTGGTAGATGAACTTTATCCAACTAATAAAGTTATTCGTGTTGAATGGAAAGCAGGCAACTTAACCGACATGGTTTTTGATAAAGGGGCTGTACCAAATATTCCAGCCTCAAGGAATGGAAAGCTTGGCTTTGCTGCAATGGTGGCGGCTCGTAGTACCATTTTAGGTATAGCGAGTACTGTAGGTGCGTTTGTGGTTGATAAAGTGGCAGGGCATTGGAAAAGATCTTTTCATGAAACACGCCACGTCGCGAGTGGGCTTGCGAGCTATCTAGAACAGCAGCCTGAGTTTGAAAACTGCATTTTAATGGGGCACTCGTTGGGTGGTCGCATAGTAAGGCACACCCTGAACGAGTTAGTTCGTTCAAACCTGGTATCTGTGGCGTATGTGTTCGCAGGAGCAGTGTCTAGTGAAGATGAGCAGTGGCAGGAGGTTTTTGAAAAACATTCACAGCTCAAACTCATCAATTGTATGTCAAAAAAAGACTATGTTCTGAAAAGTGCATACAAGGTAGGAACCCTATGGGATCACGAGCCTGCCGGATTAAGTCCTGTAATGGTTCAGCATATTCACACGCTGAACCTAGATGTGACGATGTACGCCAAAGGTCACACAGAGTTTAAGCAAAAAGAGCTTGGGGAATACTTAAAAAGCGAACTTAGCCTGCTGGAAAAGGATAAGTTAGCCATGCTACATATTAGTGATTAAAGGCTCCTGTATGATTCTACAAGTACAATCTCTAGTTGAACATTTAGAGTTTAATCATCATTTCATTCTAAATCCTGAATTAAGTGATGAAGATGGTCTAGTACTAGATAACCCATTGACCGCACGACTTGCCTCTAACACAGTGTAATTTTAATCAAGCACTAAGCTTGCAGCTTCTTGCTTAAACTCAGGACCAAATGTACGACGAACTCTGTTCATGAAACACCTCTCTTTGAGTGGTAACTGTACCACCTAAAATGGTGTCCGGATTTATTAAACCACTACATTTATTACTTGTTCATTATAAATTTAGTTTTTTCTCTGCCGCTTTAGTTAGTTGTTGAAGGAGAGTTTGATTCGTTTTTAACTGTTGTTTGAGTGCTATTTTTTCGTGATTTAAAGTGTCTATACTTTTAGTGCTAGCTTGGTTATTAATATTTGAATCATTAAGCAGTTTGAGTTTTTCTTTTGATATGTTTTGTAATGTCTCAGCAAAATCAATTTCTGCTTCAATTAATTCAATTTCAGACTTAATTACCTCTACCTTGATGCGAGTAGATGATGTTTGTTCTTGAATATACAATGCATTATTAACATATTTGTTTATATCTGTTGCCATATCTTGTATCTCTATTAAAAAGTTAGTCGCTTCTTTTTGCATATTGACTTAAACCTATCTCTCTATGAATCTCTTTTATTTTAACGGATGACATCCATTATAGGTCGAGACCAACATATTCTCCAGTAGAAAATAATTTTTGAGTACTAGATAGCGATACCCCGATTCTTTACATTAACCAATTGAGAATAACTATCATTAGTGTTAAGGTGCGGTTCAATATATTCCTGTGGTGATGACTCATATGATAGAACGTAAAAAATCCGTTATCGTCTTGATAGCACTGTTTATTTCTTGCCTCTTCAATGTCAATGTTGCTTGGGCTGATCCCATTAAATTTACTGACCAAGCTGGACGCGACATTACTTTACCTTCGGTTCCCCAAAAAGTGGCTGCCATCGCGACTCCAGCGGGCTCGATGGTTGTTACCATCACCAATGATGGTAGCTCGTTAGTCGGAACTTCTCCTAACTCTCACAATGCGATTGTTGAAGGCGTTCTGGATGAGTTTTACCCTGAATTGAGCAAGGTATCTTCAGATATTATTTCCCAACAAGGGACGCCAAATATTGAAGAGTTGCTCAATCTAGACCCGGATGTTGTTCTGCAATGGGCCCGAAAAACCAAATCCATAGATGCGCTTGAGGCTGCTGGTTTAACAGTGGTTGGCATGAAATATCAAAAAATAGACATTGCCAAATCATGGCTTACTGATATCGCATTAATGATGGATAAGAAAGAGAGAGCGGAAACAATTCTTAAGTGGCATCAGAGCGTATATAAATGGATTACCAGCAAAACGAAACAGATCTCCGACGCAAACAAGCCCAAAGTATTATATATGCTAGCTCCTCAAAGGGCGGCGGGACCCAATAGCCATTTCCAATTCTTCATGGATACAGCTGGCGCAAAGAATGCACTTAGCGTAGATGCCGCATTTGTGGATATAGACCCGGAGATGGTGCTTGAAGCTAACCCAGACATTATTTGGTTGTTTGGTTTCAATGCAAAGCTGACACCTGAAACCATTTATAATAATCCCATTTTAACTTCGATAAGTGCAGTAAAAAACAAACGTGTATATAAAGTGCCTGTGGGTGGGGATCGATGGGATCCACCAAATCAGGAGTCACCTTTGGGCTGGGAGTGGTTCACACGGACAGTACACCCTGACTTACTTGATGGCTCCATTCGCGATTCTATTTTGTCTGCTTATCCTATGTTATATGGGAAAACGCCTTCAGAATCCCAATTGGCGCATATATTAAGAGAGGAGATGAATAAGGATGGGAAAGACTACGTGAAGATAATTCATTAAAGATAAGTAGGGCATAATGTTAGTTAAAAATAGAGATATAAGTAGAAGTAAATGGCTAGGCTCTGCCGATCTGTCATTAACTTCAATGAGGAAAAGGGCTTATAGCTGGCAGCTATCTTGTCTTTTTATTCTATTGCTTATAGTGATGATATTTGCTCTTTCAACAGGTCGTTATGACGTTTCATTTACTAATGTACTCAGTATACTTGCCGCCAATGTATTTGATATATCGAATCATGGCGAAGCCAGTTGGAAGATTGTAGAAGAGCGCGTCGTTGAGCTCGTTCGTTTGCCACGTGTTCTTGTCGCAGGCTTGTGTGGTGCCGCTCTGTCTATCAGTGGCGCTGCTTTACAAGGAATGTTTCGCAATCCTTTAGTGGGGCCGCAGGTGATAGGGGTGTCATCAGGTGCTGCATTTGGCGGTGTGCTTTCTATTCTATTTATGTTGCCCGACTATTTTATTCCGGTCGCTGCTTTTTTATTTGGTTTGATCGCTTTAATCATAACGATGGCGATAGCAAGTGCTGGGGGTGGAAAAAATGTCCTTGCACTTATTCTTGGTGGCATAGTGACTTCCGCTTTCTTCTCTTCGTTGGTTTCTCTTGCTAAATATACTGCAGATCCTGATGATAGCCTTCCAGCGATAGTTTACTGGTTACTAGGCTCTTTCAATGAATCTGGTTATGTTGATGTACTTTATCTGCTAGTTCCGGTATTGACGGCTGGAGTATTGATTCTCAAAATGCGTCATGTGATCAATATACTCTCGCTTGGCGAAGAAGAAGCCCGTTCCATTGGTATTAATGTTGATATCAGCCGATGGGTAGTTCTTGTGTCTTGTTCGTTGTTGATTGCCGCAACAGTGTCTGTCAGCGGAATTGTTGGCTGGGTAGGTTTAATCATTCCTCATTTTGCTCGTATGATTACTGGAGCTAACCACGTCCGCTTGTTACCAATATCGATGTTAATAGGTGCAATATATATGATTTTAGTGGATACCGTGGCGCGCACGGCAAGTTACGGCGAGATCCCTATTGGTGTGCTTACTTCATTAATTGGAGCACCTATTTTTGGTTGGTTACTGTATCGGACTCAAATGAAAGGATGGAGCAATGATTAACGTCGATGGTATCTCTTTTCAATACCCCGGAGCGGATAAGCCCATTTTTGATGGGCACAGTTTCTCCCTAGATAAAGGAGAGGTTTTGGCAATACTGGGTCCTAACGGGTCAGGAAAAACTACCCTGATTAAAGCCTTACTTGGCCTGCTACCTTTGAGCAGTGGCACCGTCAATATTTCAGGACGTTTCTCATATGTACCTCAAAGTACCTTGAGTCCATTTGATTACAGTGTTGGAGAAATGGTCATTATGGGTGCTAGTGGTCAAAATGGCCTTTTTGCTACTCCATTAAAGCGAGATAGGCACCGTACTGAACAGGCACTGGATCAGGTCGGTATGTTAGATTATATCAACGAAAATTTTGCTCATTTAAGTGGCGGACAAAAACAGCTCATTCTGATTGCCAGAGCATTGGTTTCCGATCCTGGTATTTTGATTCTTGATGAACCAACATCGGCGCTGGATTATCACAATCAGGATAAAGTATTGCAAACAATGGCGGATGTCAGTCAGGCGGGTAAGTCAGTCATCTTTACTACCCACTGTCCTCATCAAGCACTTCATGTGTCCGATAAAGTTCTTTTAGTTAAAGCTCATGCCCAAAGCATATTTGGTTTTTCAAATACTATTCTTGAAGAGAAGCACTTAAGCCAACTTTACGAACTGCCTATTGTTCGTCACTCTTTAGAACACGGGGATATAATCGTGCCTCGTTTTAGCGACATTTCAAAACGGATTGCTGTGAAACCGCTCTTTAAGGCAGAATGATTGACCAAACTCGAAGGAGTAGGGAGTGAGAGCGCCCTATGCAGTTAACTCGCAGGCAATAACTGCTCTAGCAACCTTTCACATTGAGCTCTATTCATCAGTTTAGGCACTGGGTATTCACAGTATGCTTCTTTAACCGCCCGTTTTGCCAATGTTGGAATGTCCTGTGCTTTGAGCTGTGGAAAATCAGTTTGAATATTTAATGTTTGATTGAGTGTTTTGACCCCAGCAACAAATTTGTGCGCCGCTTCCAATTGAGTATCATCAGGAGTAGAGAGCCCAGCCGCTATTGCTAATTCCGCATATTGACAGATACCCGCGTCGAATGAAAATTCCAGCACATGCGGCAGAATCACTGCATTCGCCAGTCCGTGAGGGATATGATAATAACCACCCATTTGGTGAGCTATAGCGTGCACATAACCAATCGAGGCGCGGGTAAAAGCTACTCCTGCATTAAAACTTGCGATGGACATATGTCGTCTTGCTTCTATGTCATCACCATCTGAGTAAGCTTTGGGTAGATAGGCAAAAATACGTTTGACGGCATCATAACCATAAGCTTTTGTTTGTTCAGTAGCATAACCGCCTATGTACGATTCTATAGCATGGGTTAGAGCATCAATACCCGTTTCAGCAGTAATATTGGCAGGTAAACCTGTCATCAATAGCGGGTCAAGAATGGCTATAGCGGGCACTAAGCTCGGATCAATAATAGTAAATTTCAGTTTTTTATTTGGGTCACTGATAACGGCAACAACCGTTGCTTCAGAACCGGTACCTGCTGTCGTCGGGATAGCAATAAAGGGTGGCAAGGCTTTGCGCACGCGCAGTAAACCAATGAGTTTTTTTACCTCTACATTCTTAACCGCTGCAGCAGCAATGCCTTTGGCACAATCCATTGATGAACCGCCACCTAAAGCAATAATGCTGTCGCATCCGCTCTGGTTATATAGCTGCACTCCAGTAGTAACCAATTGTAACGTTGGGTCGGGCGTTACCTTATCAAATAGAACATACTGAACCTGTTCAGCATCCAGTGCATCAGTTAAAAACTTAGTAATACCGAGTTTTACCAAGATCGCATCAGTCACAATTAACGGTTTGTTACCCCCCATTTCTAATAATGCTTGAGCAGCTTGCACAATTGAGCCTTCACCTTCGATGAGTTTAGGCATTGGGATCGGTACTAGCTTGTTGGCTTGACCACGTATCTTGATCACTGATTGATGTAACATCACATTCCTTTTTATCGAATTATTCAACAACAGCGAACTGGCGCGATCATCTCATTATAGAGTGCTAACCAATGGTCGAGTATTACGTTTTTTGAATTGGATTTATTAACTATCATCTCATAGGTGATCTCATTTTGGATCTCTGTGATGCCTACCTGTTTCATTCGGCCCGTCGCTACCCATTGTTCGGCGTAGAAGTCGGGTAAAAAACCAAGGTAACTGCCACTTAAAATGAGAAATGCAGTGCCTTCACGGTCTGGTGACTCGGCACATACATTAAATTGGGACCAGTCAATATTGATGGTGGAACTGGACTGAATCGTCGGATATTCAGCGATAACGTCAAGTCTACAGTGGGGCTGTGTGTCGTGAAAGAGTGAGTGGCCAGCACCACAGTAGAGATTTTCTATTTCAGAGTAGAGAGGGTAGTAGTCAAAAGCGTCCATTTTTTTTTCAACTTGAATGATGCCGACGTTGATTAGGTTATTTCTTAAGTCCATTTCCACCTTTTTGGATGGCATCATTTGTAAGTGCACTGCTACATCGGGAAACTTATCGCGCATCTGTGAAATCATATCGGTAATCACCATCTTTTTATGATTGATAAAGCTGTCTGTAATTCCGAGGTAGATCTCACCTGCCGTTTTATTATGTATCTGGTTTACCTCATTGCAAAAAGTAGCAATGGAAGTCTGAAGCGCTTGAACATGCAGATAAAATTGCTCACCTTCACAGGTCAAAGAGAAGCCTCCGCGTCCTCGATTACAAAGGTGCAATCCAGTCCGTATTTCCAAATCTGAAATCGCGATACTGACGGCAGAACGACTAATGTTCAGTTCACTCGCGGCGTGAGTAAACCCTGAAACCTCGACGACTTTGCAAAAAATCCTCATGGTTCTTAAATCCATATTCGCTAACTGCTTGAGGTGATCTCTTGTCATGAGGACTGTCCGGTTAGTGATGGGTATAGCCAATGTATCATTAAAATCAGCATGTTTCGAAATTGTTAATGTGAAGTTAACCAATTGGTGATTTAACGCATGTTTTGTGCTGTGTAGAGTGTTATTAACGATAAATGGTGAGAACAAGGAAGCACACTATGTCATTGACTCAATCACAACTAGACGCTCATTGGATGCCGTTTTCGAGCAATCGAGAATTTAAGAAGAACCCCCGCATATTTACCTCAGCACAAGGTCACTATTATACGGATGATAAAGGTCGAAAAATATACGATTCGCTTTCAGGATTGTGGACTAACGGCCTTGGTCATAATGTGACCGAACTCAATGAAGCCATCACTAAGCAACTAAAAACGTTGGATTATGCACCAGGCTTCCAGTTTGGGCATGAGAAGTCGTTTGAACTGGCTGAAAGATTGGTTGAGGTGATGCCAAATGGGTTGGATAAGGTGTTTTTTACAACAGGTGGTTCAGACGCGGTTGAGAGTGCTCTGAAAATTGCCAGAGGCTACTGGGTTAAGAGGGGCCAAGCATCAAAAACGCGGTTTGTTGGTCGAATGAAGGGTTATCACGGTGTGAACTACGGTGGCATCAGTGTCGGTGGAATTGTCGGAAATCGCTCTCTCTTTGGTCAGGGCATAGAGTCTGACCACTTAGGACACACTTTGAAGGCCGCTGGTACGTTTAATAAAGGGTTACCAGAGAACGGGGCAGAACTTGCGAATCAATTACTGGATATTATTGAGCTACATGGCAGTGCGACTATCGCAGGAGTCATTGTCGAGCCAATAGCAGGTTCTGCTGGGGTGATCCCGCCACCGATGGGTTACCTTGAAAGGCTAAAAGAGATCTGTATTGAACACGATATTTTATTGATCTTCGATGAAGTGATCTGTGCGTTTGGCCGCATGGGGGCTTACAGTGCCGCCGAAGCATTTAATGTTACACCTGACATCATGACAACGGCAAAACAGCTGACCAATGGCCTGTTTCCCTTGGGGGCAGTGCTTACCCGTCGTGAAATTTATGACTGTTATATGAGTCATAGCGGTGACGAGTCATTAATCGAATTGCCACATGGTTACACCTACTCTGGTCACCCAATTGGCTGCGCGGCAGCATTAGCAACGCTTGACTATATGCAATCAAACAGCGTAATCCATCGAGTGACTGAACTCAGCGCTGAGTTTGAAACCAAAGTCCATTCATTAAGCCATCTCGACTCAATTTTGGATATCCGAAACTATGGGTTGGCCGCGGGCCTGACGATTGACCCGTCGGGTGAAATGCCCAGCTATCGTCCATATCAGATCGCAATGAACATGTGGGATAAAGGTTTTTATACGCGTTTTGGTGGTGACACTCTTCAACTTGGCATTCCTTTTATGTCCTCCTCTTCTGAGGTTGACTCTCTGATTAACGCACTTGGTGAAAGCATCGAGCAGTTAACATAATTCGAAGCTCATAGATTTAATACGTCAAATAAAAAGGGAAATGATATGGCGAACATAGGACATTTTATCGGTGGAGAATTGATCTCTGATTCTACAACGCACATTCCGGTGTACAACCCGTCAACAGGAGAGGTTGATCAATACGTTGGCGCCGCTTCCTTAGAGACGGTGCAAAGTGCGATTCAAAAGGCAGCGGAGGCGTTTCCCGCATGGCGAGATACGCCTCCGACAAAACGCGTTAAAGTACTGCAGAAATTCAAGTATTTACTTGAAAAACATAGCGATAAAATTTGTGAATTGGTTGGTCAAGAGCATGGGAAAATTGGTCATGATGCGCTAGGCGAGTTGTCTCGTGGGATCGAGAATGTTGAATACACCTTTGGCATAGCCGAAAAGCTAAAAGGAGAGCACTCGAATAATGTCGGCCCAGACATCGATTCATGGAGTGAGTTTGCACCTGTTGGTGTGGTGGCGGGGATCACGCCGTTTAATTTCCCAGCCATGGTGCCTTTGTGGATGTTCCCTATTGCGATCGCTTGCGGTAACTGCTTCATCTTAAAACCTTCCGAGAAAGCGCCGTCGGCCCCCCTTTTTATTGCTCAGCTATTAAAAGAAGCGGGCTTACCTGATGGGGTCATGAATGTCGTTAATGGTGACCACCAGGTAGTGAATGCACTATTAACGGACGATCGAATTAAAGCAGTGAGTTTTGTCGGTTCCACACCGGTTGCAGAGTATATCTATAAAACGGCTGCCGAAAATGGTAAGCGCTGCCAAGCATTAGGTGGTGCGAAGAATCACGCGATCGTGATGCCTGATGCTGATATAGATAATGCGGTGGAGCAACTTATCGGAGCCGCTTTTGGGTCTTCCGGTGAACGTTGCATGGCACTTTCTGTTGCGGTGGCCGTCGGTGATGACGTTGCTGACAGGTTGATTGACAAACTGTCGACTGCAATGGAAGGGCTTAAAGTGGGACCCTATCAGGATAATAGTGCCAATTTTGGCGCCGTGATCAGCGCTGAGCACCGTGATGCCATTGTTGAACATATCACCAGTGCTGAGGCGCAAGGGGCAAAAATAGTTATTGATGGACGCCAAGTGAGAGTTGAAGGGCATGAAAATGGCTATTACTTAGGCGGGACGTTAATTGATGAGGTAACGACACGCATGTCTAGTTACCAAGCTGAAATATTCGGCCCTGTTTTACAAATAGTGCGAGTAAGTACTATGAAAGAGGCAATGCAGTTAGTGAATGATCATGAGTATGGCAATGGCACGTGTATCTTTACACGAGATGGTGAAGCTGCCAGATACTTTAGTAAGAATATTGAAGTTGGCATGGTCGGAATTAATATTCCGCTACCGGTACCTGTCTCATACCACAGTTTTGGTGGGTGGAAACGTTCACTCTTTGGCGATTTGGCAGCTTATGGCCCTGATGCTGTTCGCTTTTATACAAAGAGAAAGACCATTACTCAGCGCTGGCCCTCGAACGGTGTACGAGAGGGCATCAAGTTCTCATTCCCAAGCTAAACATCCCTGTGCCACTTCTTCCACCGAGTGGGGTGAGTGGCTTTTTTGCAATAACGAAGCATAAATAATTTATGTTAAGGATAACGGCAATGCAAAGTAAATCAACAATCGTGAAAACAGCGAAATCCACATTATTAGGAACGGCAATGGTAGCGACGTTAGCGACCTCTTCCGTATTCGCTGATGATTTCATTCTGTCACAATCTTATCCGACTGATCATATCTTTCATATGACAGCCAAAAACTTCATGTCAAATTTGCAAGCGACAGGCTCAGAGTATGAACCGGCATATCACTCTGGAGGGGACTTAGGAAGTTGGGAGTCACAGTTTGAACAGGCAATGGACGGTGTGATTCCAATGACCATCACCTATGGGGCCTCTGAATTTGATAATCGACTTGATTTAACGTGGCTCGGTTATGTGGTTGATGACTGGAAGAGTGCGAAAGCAGCTTATGGCCCAGAGGGGGAGATGTTAGGAATCTACAATGAGATTTTTAATGATATCGGTCTTCAAGCGTTAGGTATCGTCCCAACAGGTTTTGGTTCTATTGCCGTGAGAAAAGGAGTGGGTAAAGTACCCGTGAATTTTCCTGAAGATGGAAAGGGCATAAAAATGAGAACCGCGACGATTCAGATAGGCGTTGACCGATTTAACGATCTGGGCTTTGCGGCAGTACCTATTCCATACGGTGAGCTCTACACCTCTCTTCAGTTAGGGGTTATTGATGCAAGAGCGACCGCACCTGCCGTAGAGATTTGGCAAATGCGCGATGTATTGGAAACCTACATTCTGACCAAAGACTACTTCGAACAAGCGTTCATCTTAGTCAATAAAGAGTGGTGGGATGACCTGCCTACCGACGAACGAGCTAAATTTCAAACCGCGATTGATAAGACCATGACTTGGGTTTGGAATGAAGCACAATCCATTGATGAAGGCTACCTACAGAAGGTGAAAGACTCTGGCATCAATGTGGTTGAATTGACCGAAGACCAGATGAATAAATCAAAAGCGATCATCTACGCCAATGAGTGGCCAAAAATGGAGAAGCTCATTGGTCCTGACATTATGAACAAGCTGACAGCGATAGCTAAGCCTCGATAGCCCAAACTCTTGTTTTAACGGTTTCGTTAGATTAACGATGTACAAGCCCTGTACGGTTAGAGTCCGTGATGTTCTCTAATCGTACCGGGTTTCATGTAAGAGAGGGTGTATGAGAAAGCTGAATTATCAAGGGATGGGACAGGTATTTGAGTCCATCATTAGAGTACAAATTATTGTTGCTTCCATTGCTTTATCGCTATTGATGTTTACTCAGGTGATTACTCGATACTTTTTTGATTCTCCGTTTCCTGGTATTGAAGAGGTAGCGATTTTATTAGGGGTATGGATATATTTCCCTGCCATGGGGTACGCCACGAAAACCAAAGATCATATCTATGGAGGTATCGTAGAGCTGGTGGTGAAAGATGAGTACACGTTGTCTGTTATTCGGTTTGTTATTTACTTGATCAGTATCGTCTCTGCCGCTGTGTTTTGCTATTTCGCCGTGAAGTACGCCTACAGTGTGTTTGATAAGGGACGTTTGAGCATTAGCCTTCGTTGGTATCGATATTTATGGAGCACGTCCATGGCGTTAGGGTTTATTTTGATGCTTGGGTATTTTTTGCTGGATGCGGTAAAAGAGTGGAATGCGCTGTTGGCGATGAAGGGGCAAAGGAAAGCACTTGAGGTGAATGGTATCACTCAGGTAACCAAAGGAGCGTCAAAATGATCATATTTATCGTCTCGCTGATTATTATCATCATACTTCTGTTAATCGGCACACCCGTTGCTTTTTCGTTTGGCGTTGGGGCACTGTTGTTTAGCTGGTTTACAGGTAGCAATATTTCGTTCTTGCTGCCGCATGGTTATAACACCACCGCAAGCTTTGCACTGTTGGCGCTCCCCTTGTTCATTTTGGCCGGATCCATCATGGCTGCGGGGGGAATTTCAGAGCGAATACTGAATTTTATCTCAGCCATCGTCGGACGTGTCAAAGGGGGATTAGGTGCGGTGACCGTTCTTACGTGTGCGCTGTTTGGTGCGATTTCAGGAAGCTCTTCGGCCGCGATTGCCGCGATTGGTCAAATCATGATTCCAAGAATGATCCGTGAAGGGTACCCAGCAGGGTATGCTACCGCGTTAGTCGCCTCCTCGTCAGTGCTTGCGTTGTTAATCCCGCCAAGCATTCCGATGATTGTCTTCTCAATTACTGGCGGTTTGTCGGTCGGTGCAGCCTTTTTATCGACAGTGATCCCAGGTATTTTTCTTGCCATTTGGTACTGTATTCTTAATTTCATTATCTTACGAAACAATGACGATATTATCGTTAAACCTAAAGCACCCGTTATGGTCTCGATGAAGGAGATCGCCAGTTCAGGGTATAACGCATCTTTCGCGCTGCTGATGCCAATTATCATTTTGGGGGTCATTTATAGTGGTATGGCAACCCCGACAGAGGCGGCAGCCATCTCTGTGGTGTATGCCGCAGTGGTGAGCATATTCATTTATCGAGGAATGTCATTTAAACAGTTGGGAGAGGTGACACTCAAAGCGGCGATAATAACGGGTTCTATCATTGCCGTGCTCTTTTTTTTGTTTGTGATGAGCCGAGCTATGATCATGCAGAAAATTCCAACAGAGCTTGCCGCAGCAATGCTCAGTTTGAGTGACAATAAATACATCATTCTCTTTATGATTAATATTTTGCTTTTGTTGATTGGTATGATTGTGGATGACATTTCGGGCAGCATATTAGCTGCGGTAATATTTTTACCCGTGATTCAAGCATTAGGAATACATCCGATTCACTTTGCTGCAATAGTTGGAGTCAACCTAGGGCTTGGTAATGTCTCTCCTCCCTGCGCTCCAATGCTCTATATGGCGGGAGGGATCAGTAAACTGAGGCTCGATCAATACTTTAAACCAACGATTACTTTACTGGCATTTGGCCACCTTCCGGTTGTTTTCATCGTTACTTTTTTCCCACAACTCTCCCTTTATTTGCCTAAATTGTTAATGGGTATTTCTTAAGAGAGTGCTCTATTGGCCGCCAAGTCAGTAGAGCACATTCAAAACACTGAAACTGGCAATGACAATCAGTAAGATGATGGTAACGGGTTTGAATTTCTTAGCACCATATGTCTCGAATAAGTGTGTGCCAATAATGCCGCCTAGCATACTGCTTGGTAACAATGCGGCTGTCAGCAACAAGGTATTCCCATCCACTAAACCGGCCACTGTGGCGGAGAGAAAAGCGGTTGAATCTGCGAGCACAAAAAACGCGATCAAACAGGCTCTTGCTACCGCTGGCGAAAACGGGCTGGCTAGCGCATGTGTACCCACAGGTGGACCTGACATTGACGCCGCGCCATTCATCACACCTGCTAAACTGCCTAAAATTAACGGAGCTAAACGGCTCTTCTTTGAGTACTGAAAACCACGTTGAATCATAAATGCTGAAACAAAAATAAAACCGCTGATGATCAAAATAATCGTTTGCTGGTCAACAGATGTCAGTAGCAAGAGACCGATAGGGGTAAATAGTAAGCAGGGGATGAATACTTGCGTCACCCAAGACCAATCGACAGAACGCCGTACTTTAGGCAGAAGTTGTATATTGCCCAAACAGTCGATCAGCATGAATACAGGGACTAGCTTAATAACAGGGACAAACAGTGCACTTAAAGGCAGAGCGATGAGCGTAAATCCAAAGCCTGAGAATCCGCGGACTGTAGCTGCAAAGATAAAAATCAAAATCAAAGCAAAAAAGGTGTGACTAAAAATAAGATCCATATATGGGCTCTAACAACTGGCCTCTATAACAGAGTACAACGAGTGATTGATAAGGTGCGGATTGTGCGACTGCTTGCCTTAAATAACAAGGGTTTTTCAAGGTATTTATAAATTAAATCGTCTCTGGTATTCAGTGGTGTTGTGCTTGGTAGGCTTGAGGTGAAAATGTGTTATTATCGCCATGCATGGAACGTAATTTAATTATAATTATTAGGAATGACGGATGAAGATTTCCCCCTCTCGTATGACGCATTTAAAACAGTTAGAAGCTGAGTCCATTCACATTATGCGTGAAGTGGTTGCTGAGTTTGATAATCCAGTAATGCTTTACTCAGTGGGTAAAGACTCCTCTGTGATGTTGCATTTAGCAAAAAAAGCTTTTGCACCGGGCACTCCGCCATTCCCCTTAATGCACGTTGATACCACCTGGAAATTCAAAGAGATGATTGAGTTTCGTGATTATATGGCTGAAAAAGTCGGCATGAATTTGATCGTTCATCAAAACCCAGAAGGTGTCGCGATGGGCATTGACCCATTTGTTCATGGTTCATCCAAACATACCGACATCATGAAAACTCAAGGGCTGAAACAGGCTTTAGATAAACATGGTTTTGATGCCGCTTTTGGTGGCGCACGCCGTGATGAAGAGAAATCTCGAGCTAAAGAGCGTGTCTACTCGTTTCGTGATGAGCACCACCGTTGGGACCCTAAAAATCAGCGTCCAGAATTATGGAACATCTATAACGGTAAAGTGAACAAAGGTGAGAGCATTCGAGTTTTCCCACTCTCTAATTGGACCGAACTCGATATCTGGCAATACATCTACTTGGAAAGCATTGAGATCCCTGAATTGTACCTCTCTAAACCTCGTCCTGTGGTTAAGCGCGATGGTGTGTTGATCATGGTTGATGATGAGCGTATGAAGCTGAAAGAGGATGAAGTGGCAGAAGAGAAGATGGTGCGTTTTCGTACGTTAGGCTGTTACCCACTCACTGGTGCGGTAGAGTCTGAAGCGACAACCCTGCCTGAAGTGATCCAAGAGATGCTACTCACCACCACCTCAGAGCGCCAAGGTCGTACCATCGATCATGACTCTTCAGGTTCGATGGAGAAAAAGAAACGCGAAGGGTACTTTTAAAAGCAGGTACAAGAAGCAAGGTACAAGGTACAAGGTACAAAAGGATAAGGAGAAGATCGGCATGCGCTTTGAAGATTTAGAAGTTTGGAAGCGTTCTGCACGCTTATCTGCTGAAGTTTATAAGTGTTTTTTGAAATCAAAGGATTTTGGTTTTAAAGACCAGATCACACGGAGTTCATTATCAATATCTTCAAATATTGCTGAAGGTTATGAGCGCAGAAGTAATAAAGAGTTTCTTCTCTTTCTATCGTATGCTCGTGGCCCTAGTGGCGAGCTAAGATCTCAGATCTATATTGGTATAGAAATAGGT
>NZ_JAKJSQ010000159.1:0-1092 GCF_050337105.1 Aliivibrio kagoshimensis | reverse complement strand
AGTAAAACGTTTTAATGTAGTAATTTTACAACAATTCATTTCAAAAGAAGCTTAAATTTGATTACTTTTGTTGCAATTCCATGCTAACTAATACAGCAATTTGCTCAGTAACTATTTGAAAGTTAGTTCTGGTTATGCTGACTTACGTTGCAAACATCACCAACACTCTCCATAGAAACCTCCACTGTAAAATCCAACTCTGTAAAATCAAAGTTAATCTCTATTATCATAACTCTCTTTATCTCAGTTTATTTTCCCCGTTTTGCCCTCTGTACTCAATATCAATGTATGCTCTCTACAAATCGCTAATGCTATAAGCCCAAAAGAGAATCTAGGTTGAATAATTATTTTGAAAGCCCTTTTGTTGGTAAATCACTGAAAGAACAAGTGACGAACCCTAATATCATTGTCGGAAAGCACAGCTACTATTCTGGTTATTATCATAATCATAGCTTTGATGACTGCGCGCGTTATCTACTGTCTGATGGAACCACTGACATCGATAAACTAATCATTGGGAGCTACTGCTCAATTGGTTCAGGCGTGGTATTTATGATGGCAGGAAATCAGGGACATCAAAATAACTGGGTGAGTACGTTCCCATTTTTCTACCAAGATAATGATAATTTCTCAGACGCTAAAGATGGATTTGAGCGAGCAGGGGATACGGTTATTGGCAATGATGTGTGGATTGGCACTGAAGCCATGATCATGAGCGGTGTGACAGTCGGCGACGGCGCAATCATTGCCAGCCGAGCTGTCGTAACTAAAGACGTTGCGCCTTATTCTATTGTTGGTTCAAACCCAGCCAAACTGATCCGTTATCGTTTTACTGAAAGTGAAATTACACAGTTGCTAGAAATGAAATGGTGGTTATGGAGCGATGAACAAATGAAGGGGGCAATGAGTCTGTTCTGCTCTTCAGACATCAATTGCCTTTATGATTATTGGCAAGGTTTACATTGCTGATAACGAAGAAGCGTACTCATTGAAATAAAATACGTTGTTTGATCTGTGCATATCTCTTTGTTTATAAAATAATATACTATACAGCGAAACGGTTTTATATCGAGTTGGTGGTATGGTCATAAA
>NZ_JAKJSQ010000158.1:0-1100 GCF_050337105.1 Aliivibrio kagoshimensis | reverse complement strand
TTGTTGTTTCTCTTGCTAAAAGAGAAAACAACGCTCAATGATTATTACTGATTTTGTTCAAACTTTCGTTTGAACGATTTGACTGTGTCAATAAGTCGAAACTTATCGATTAAGGCCACTCAGTTCATTGAGATTATTTTTTGATAATCCATTCACGAGTGCCCACACAAATTGCATGGTCAAATTTTTAAAGAGCAATTTTTAAACTTTCAAACCTTTCGGTCAGTTCGTTTAAGTGGACGGCCATTTTAGCGAATTAAGTTACCGTGTCAAACACTTTTTTAAACTTATTTCTCGTGGCTTGTTGTCCTACCGACTGAGCTAGAACCCTTTATGGCTCTTGGTTTCTAAAAGAAGAAGCCGCTCCGTGTCAGTGAGGACGCATTATAGAGAGATCGACTAACTTGGCAAGCGCTTATTGAAATAAAACAGTAAAAAAACGCACGTTCGAACAATAAATAACCATGTGATTAGTTATCCATTTTTCCACACAATTTACTCAGAATTAACACACAGAGTTATCCACAAAATCTAATAGCCCATTATTGAATCCATGCTTATTCATTAATTCGATACTCTTCCATTAATAGATCGACCAGCTTTCTCGCGCCAATAACTGATGGATGATGGTCATCAAAGTAAAGTGCTTCACTGTCCTTAACTGCAAAACAATCCTTTTCATCACAATACACATCGGTTGGCTTTAATAAATGGACATTACTAGGATACTTAGCATTATCAAAATGGGAGATCATGTATTGATTTCTCATTTCATACCAAGCTAAGTCCGTAGCAATGATGTTATCTAAGCTTGTACTATTGATCAGAGAGATCGCAATATACTGATTTATGTTTTTTTGCAGTTCTGGTATTGGATAGTAAACAAACACATGTTCCTTATTAACTGCAAGGTCAGCAATCAATGTATCGATTCCCTGTGTCATACGTTTCATAGTATCCGTAATTGTAACCGTCTCAATATCAGGATAATTACTAGCACTCCCACCTAAGATGCTTTTAGTAAATCTATGGTTTACTACAACATGTTGGATTTCTTTATTATTAATGATGTWATTAACTGCTTCATTATACCACACCAC
>NZ_JAKJSQ010000157.1:0-1128 GCF_050337105.1 Aliivibrio kagoshimensis | reverse complement strand
TTTCTCTTCCTCGGGGTACTTAGATGTTTCAGTTCCCCCGGTTTGCCTCACTGCGCTATGTATTCACGCAGCAATACTTGCTTATGCAAGTGGGTTTCCCCATTCGGAAATCGTAGACTCAAGTGGCTTTTACTGCCTAATCTACGCTTATCGCAAGTTAATACGTCCTTCATCGCCTCTGACTGCCAAGGCATCCACCGTGTACGCTTAGTCACTTAACCATACAACCCCAAAGGGTTTCGTATGGCAAACAACCAAGTCGAACACAAAAATATGTTCTTGGTTTTTTTCGCCGGACTCAAATAGATTGAAGAGTACATCGAAGATGCACTCAACATACAAGACACTTAAATGTGTTGTTTTATATTGAGAACTTTTAAAATTTAGTTTTCATTCAGCGTTACGTATAACGCTGATTGATTACTAGTCAGCTTTCCAAATTGTTAAAGAGCATGCATTTCATTCTTGGAACAAAACACTTTCTAAATTCTTTCGGCGAAAAACGGACTCAATAAGTAACTCATTGAATCTATTGTTTTGTGCAGAAAATATTTAGAAAGTGGTGGGCGATACCGGGCTCGAACCAGTGACCCCCTCCTTGTAAGGGAGGTGCTCTCCCAACTGAGCTAATCGCCCACATTGTCCCATTTTCGAAAGAAAATGGTGGGTCGTGCAGGATTCGAACCTGCGACCAATTGATTAAAAGTCAACTGCTCTACCAACTGAGCTAACGACCCATAGTGGTACTTCTTAAAAAGAAGTGGTATCCCGTAGGGGAGTCGAACCCCTGTTACCGCCGTGAAAGGGCGGTGTCCTAGGCCTCTAGACGAACGGGACACTATGTTTTTTCTCAAAGGCGTTGGGAGCCTTTGAGTACTCTCTTACTTTTCAACCATGCAATGTGTGTGGACACTAAYAAACAAATGTATCTATCGTTAAGGAGGTGATCCAGCCCCAGGTTCCCCTAGGGCTACCTTGTTACGACTTCACCCCAGTCATGAACCACAAAGTGGTAAGCGTCCTCCCGAAGGTTAAACTACCTACTTCTTTTGCAGCCCACTCCCATGGTGTGACGGGCGGTGTGTACAAGGCCCGGGAACGTATTCACCGTAGCATTCTGATCTATCT
>NZ_JAKJSQ010000156.1:0-1137 GCF_050337105.1 Aliivibrio kagoshimensis | reverse complement strand
GTTGTGATTCGCATCTTTATTTGTATAATAACGATATTGAGACATATTCGCATTAGCATTTAACTTCATAGGATTTAACATGAAAAAAATTGTCACACTGTCTGCTCTTATTGCGGCGACTCTAGCTCCTTCCGTTTTAGCAGCAGAAGAAGTAAATGTTTACTCTTACCGTCAAGCTTTTCTTGTTGAACCTATGTTTAAAGAGTTTACTGCTGAAACTGGCATTACTGTTAATGTGAAGTTTGCGAAAAAAGGATTAGCAGAAAAACTGGCTCAAGAGGGTAAACTAAGCCCTGCCGATGTTATTCTAACCACCGATATCAGCCGTCTTGCTGAGCTATCTAATAAAGATCTGGTTCAAGCGGTAGACAGCAAAATTATTGACGAAAATGTGCCTGCACAGTACCGTGACAGTGATGATAAGTGGGTAGCGTTGACGTTACGTACTCGTAATGTCTACTCTTCTCGTGATCGTGTTGGCCGTCTTGCTGCTGATTTTAACTACACTGATCTAGCGAACCCAGAGTGGAAAGGCAAAATCTGTACTCGTTCAGGTAAGCACCCATACAATGTTTCATTAGTTGCTTCAATGATTGCCCACCACGGTGAAGCGGAAGCTAAAACATGGCTTGAAGGTGTTAAAGCTAACTTAGCACGTAAACCTCAAGGCAACGACCGTGCTCAAGTTAAAGCGGTTAAAGAAGGGTTATGTGATATCGCTTTAGGCAACAGCTACTACTTAGGTAAAATGGTGAATAACCCGAAACAAGTTGCTTGGGCTGAGTCGGTATACATCAACTTCCCTGGTCAAAAAGCAGAAGGTACTCACGTAAATGTCAGTGGCATGGCAATGGCCAAATATGCGCCTAATAAAGAGAATGCTCAGAAACTGATGGAGTTTTTAACTGCTGACGTAGCACAAAAAATGTATGCGGATGTTAACTACGAGTACCCTGTTAAAGAGGGTGTTGAACGTTCTGAATTAGTCGCTTCTTGGGGAGACTTCAAGGCAGATACGTTAGCGCTAGAGAAAATTGCAGAGAATCATACCAAAGCAATCAAACTTCTTGATGAAGTGAAATTTGATCTTTAAGTTTTTCCTAGTGGTATAAGTTAAGAATATGGGGATAATAGCCC
>NZ_JAKJSQ010000155.1:0-1146 GCF_050337105.1 Aliivibrio kagoshimensis | reverse complement strand
AATATAAAGTTATGAGATATTATTGTATATTATTCGATGCACAGCAGTTGCTAGTTCCAAAGACAGTTTGATAGTTATCCATAGAGGCTAGTTGAAACGCAAGGAAAGGTTTTGACTGATCTTTGCAATGCTTCGTGAACGCTACAAAAGTGATGATTGAACCGGTGCTATCCACACGAACAGTATCTACTCTTTATGGAATAAAATAAGCATTTAATTACCCCGTACACTATAGAATCAATAAAACTTCGTCATGGTTTCCAGGCCATTTGGGAAATTGTGGGCTCAATCTAAAACTGAAGGAAGGCGCTACTTTTAGTACATATAATTTCAGGATATTTTTAATGCTGTTTGAAACCGTACAACATTAAAAGTTTAGCATTGCTTTTCTTAGCGTTTACTTGGTAGAACAATGCATTAGTAGTCAACGCAGCTCATTTATCTAGAGAATAGCGATGTAAGTATAAATAATATGAACGAACTAGAAGTCCACCAGTTAGTTTACAACATGGCAGAATAACTGGATGTTCTCATCTTCTTTTTTTTGCGGGGGAAGTGGCGAGTTCCTGCTTGTATAGCCTTGTAATGACACCCGAGATAATAACATTAACCGCATTTCAATTTCCAGTATTTATAACCTCTAATTTATCTTAATCGATTTAAATTATTACTGATGCATTGCTTTATTTATCATTAAAACTGTCAACGTATGTTCCGTTAATGTAAAAGGTAAAGTTTTGGTCACTGTTTAGTTTATGAGTTCACTCAATCATATGTTTTTAAAGAGAGAAAAATTATGAGTCAACTTGATTCTATTAATAACCTAACTACTGCTGTTGTATTTTTTGCCTTTAACCGTCCTGAAAAATTGCAGAATACCATTAAGTCATACCTTAGTTGCTCAAATGCACAAACAAAAGATATTATTGTTTACATTGATGGCCCTAGGAAGATACAAGAGAGGAATCTTACCGAGCGATGTTTCGATGTGTCCTCAGAACTACTCCCTAATGCGGATATTATTTATCGGGAAAAAAATATGGGGCTAAAAAACTCAATTTATGCTGGAATATCCGATGTATTGAAAATCTATGATTCTGTTATTGTTATTGAGGATGATTTAAAGTTAGAACCACAGTTTTATGA
>NZ_JAKJSQ010000154.1:0-1148 GCF_050337105.1 Aliivibrio kagoshimensis | reverse complement strand
ATGCGGGAGTGGCGGAATTGGTAGACGCACCAGATTTAGGTTCTGGCGCCGCAAGGTGTGAGAGTTCAAGTCTCTCCTTCCGCACCATTATTCAGTAGGGTTATCGCCAAGCGGTAAGGCAACGGGTTTTGATCTCGTCATCCCCTGGTTCGAATCCAGGTAACCCTGCCACATTCAGTAGTGAGTAAAATGGTTTACTGATTACTTAAAAAATTTGGCTACTTAGCTCAGCTGGTTAGAGCACATCACTCATAATGATGGGGTCACAGGTTCAAATCCCGTAGTAGCCACCACTCTTCAATTAATTGACTCGTCAGTTAATCGTAGAAATACAATATGAGATGCGGGAGTGGCGGAATTGGTAGACGCACCAGATTTAGGTTCTGGCGCCGCAAGGTGTGAGAGTTCAAGTCTCTCCTTCCGCACCATCTCAATTGTAGTTGTCATTTGGTTATGATAACGATAAAGTATCTGGCTAGGTTTTATGAGACTAGCAAAAAATATGCGGGAGTGGCGGAATTGGTAGACGCACCAGATTTAGGTTCTGGCGCCGTAAGGTGTGAGAGTTCAAGTCTCTCCTTCCGCACCATATTTGTAGGGTTATCGCCAAGCGGTAAGGCAACGGGTTTTGATCTCGTCATCCCCTGGTTCGAATCCAGGTAACCCTGCCACTATTCAGTAGTGAGTAAAACGGTTTACTGATTACTTAAAAAATTTGGCTACTTAGCTCAGCTGGTTAGAGCACATCACTCATAATGATGGGGTCACAGGTTCAAATCCCGTAGTAGCCACCATACACAACTCTTACTCTCATAGACTATCAATTGAGTAGGATACAAACGAATAATGCGGGAGTGGCGGAATTGGTAGACGCACCAGATTTAGGTTCTGGCGCCGCAAGGTGTGAGAGTTCAAGTCTCTCCTTCCGCACCATTATTCAGTAGGGTTATCGCCAAGCGGTAAGGCAACGGGTTTTGATCTCGTCATCCCCTGGTTCGAATCCAGGTAACCCTGCCACATCACGAGTAGCACGTTGAAAAACGGACTGCCTGTTTTAACTTCAAGATCATCGACCCATTGATAAGCGACCTTTTATTAGTGTGGAAGTTAAGATAAAAATTTGTGCGGGAATGGCGGAATTGGTAGAC
>NZ_JAKJSQ010000153.1:0-1154 GCF_050337105.1 Aliivibrio kagoshimensis | reverse complement strand
GTATAAACACACTGTTTTACTCTTTTTTACTTATTTACTATATGCTGTGGATAACTTTATAACTGAAACATTGATTGGGCTTCTCGTTACGAAACGATATAATCCTAACTCTTTCATTCAATGGTGTACTCGCATGATCCCCCTTCCTCCTACCTCTGAGACCGAGTTATTACAGCGTGCTAATGATCTTGCTGGCTTAACCCTTGGCGAGCTGGCCGGTGTTGCTAAACAAGATATTCCAGAGAATTTAAAGCGTGATAAAGGTTGGGTTGGACAATTATTGGAGTGGCACCTAGGTGCTTCAGCTGGAAGTAAACCACAGCCTGATTTTGTAAACCTCGGTATCGAACTGAAAACGATACCAATAAGCCACGCCGGGAAACCGCTTGAAACCACCTTTGTATGTGTCGCTCCACTCACCGGGGTTCAGGGTCTCACTTGGCAGAACAGTCATATCAGAAATAAACTGGCTCGAGTATTATGGATCCCAGTTCAAGGAGAGAGAGAGATCCCACTCGGGGATCGTCGTATTGGTTCCCCTCTTCTGTGGTCCCCTTCTGTTGCTGAAGAGGCTCAACTAAAGCAGGATTGGGAAGAGCTTATGGATCTCATTGTGTTAGGCGATGCGGAAAATATTACTGCCAAGCATGGCGAAGTACTGCAATTAAGGCCTAAAGCGGCCAATAGTCGAGCGTTAACCGAAGCTTATGGCGAGGATGGCCAGTTAATAAAAACATTGCCCCGTGGTTTCTATTTAAAAACAAATTTCACCTCACAGCTATTGGAACGATATTTTATTTAGCAGGTAGACAGATCAAGATCCTCATCACACACCTCAATACCGGTACTCGTCACTGCTGGACCAAATTCATCATAGGGGTCAATTAATCTTAACGTCGCTTTTTCAATGCCCATCTTATTTAACGTGTGAATCACCGTCTCTAAGGAAGAGTAGGTGACAGCGTTGCCCTCTTTATCAGTAATCGGTTCCAAATTATGTTTGAACTCAACACTCATTGAGTACGTCGATAACCCTGCATGACTCATCACAAACATATGAGGCAAACAGCGTCCTGCATTTATCCAAGTTTTAAGCTGATGTAATTCCATATCGCCTCCTAGCATCCATTCTCTTTAATCCTAGTAGATTCTTA
>NZ_JAKJSQ010000152.1:0-1257 GCF_050337105.1 Aliivibrio kagoshimensis | reverse complement strand
GTTTAAACAATGCATTTTGCATCTTATTAAGCTGTTATATTTTTCTAGAGTGCGGAGTTAACATCCATACTTTTATGCAATATACGCACTATTAGAATTTGATTGGCTTTATGCTCTTTATAATAAATAACATGACTGCCTTGAGGCCGTTTCCGATATCCTTCCCTGATATAATTACAGCTTACTCCAAGTAATGGTTCATTAGCTAATTGGTGGAAGGCAGCATCCATCAATTTTAAATAATTATTTCTTTGTGCTGTACCCCATGTTAACTGGCTGTATTTGGCTATTTTTATTAAATCTGTCTTAGCTTTACCTGATACTTTAAATGTCGTCATTAGTGATTGTCTTTATCCAACTCAGTAATTAACGAATCATATGAATAATCTGAAACACCACTATTCTCACCCTCAACGAGCATATTGCGTAAATTAAGTATTTTTGTTTCTTGATCTTCTAGCACTCTTAAGCCCGCTCTAACAACTTCACTTGCTGAGCCATATCGGCCAGTGTTAAGTTGCTGATTTATAAATTGATCAAAATGCTCTCCTAATGTTACGCTTGTATTTTTAGCCATAATGTAAAACCTCATAAGTACCAATATATATTGGATTATGGTATAAAAAATATAACAAGGCAATTAAACGGACAAACAAATACAGGGACACTCACCCTAACGAAACCTAAATCCAAGCAACAACGGCATCCTCATATTTTGTGTTCTCAGAGAAGGTTGGTGGCTAAAAGTATCGAAATAGACAGAATTCGGTACTAAAACTGTCAGTTATCGATCTTCAGGCGTGTTGAGTGTGTGTTAGGAAGGGTTTTTACGCGGCAGTGGTGATTTTAAGCCCGGTGCTTCGTTTCCGGTTCAATTTATGGATAGCGTGGGAGTACGATTTCACCTCTCCCACTATACTGGCTCGGTTCTTCTCAAGAGTATTGCAGAGTTTTAGCCACTCTTTCTGTTCAAAGTTCAATTGTTGTAAAACAGGTGGGGCAGAGGCGTCAATCGCGCCGCGCTTATTCGGCTTTATCTGTTTCCCGCTCCAATCGACAAGCTCCAGATAGTCATCCAATCTAAACGGAATGCCTTTAATCAACTCGTTGGTTGGGTTACCAATGAAGGGATGCAGGCAAGGAGGAGTTAACTTGTTCGATTTAAGGGCAGCGAGCCGCTCTTTGACTGAGGTGAAATCAGAGGTTTCAAGTGAGTCTGCCATGCTGGCTCGAATCGGATTTAAATCGACATAAGCC
>NZ_JAKJSQ010000151.1:0-1298 GCF_050337105.1 Aliivibrio kagoshimensis | reverse complement strand
AACCAATCATAAATTCGAGTTTTATCGTTGTATTTATCTAAAGGAGTAATCATGGCTAAGCGCGTATTTTTTAGTTTTCATTATCAGGACGTAATTGACTTTAGAGCTAATGTTGTAAGGAATCATAAATTAACTAAAGGTAAAAATTCTGGCTACTTTGACTCATCTATTTGGGAAGATGCAAAAAAGACCAGTGATCTTGCGCTTAAAAGGCTTATAAATGGTGAAATTAAAAACACATCAGTTACGTGTGTTTTAGTAGGTTCAAAGACTTTTGAACGTCGTTGGGTTGATTACGAAATAATGGCTAGTTTGAAAAAAGGCAATAATATATTAGCTGTTCATATTAATAATATCGAAGGTAAAGATGGTAAAACTAAGAGTAAGGGAAGTAACCCTTTATATTATCTCGGTTATTCTTTTGATAATACAGGTAAGAAACTATCTTTACATATATACGTAAAAACAGGCTGGAAAAAGTATTCTGATTTGGATGGCTGGTCAGTAAATGAGGTGGCTGTAGGTAAAAGAAATAAGATATTTAGGCTATCCACTATCTATCCAGTATACGATTGGGTAGATGATGATGGATATAATAAATTTGCTGACTGGATTGCATAATTATAGCGACGACTTTTTGTGTAACCAATAAGGTGAAATAATAATGTTCAGTCGAGAAATAGAAGTATTTATTAATGACTATGTTAAAGATTTGAATGAAGGTACAGCATCAATATTTGCTGGTGCTGGTTTATCAATCCCCGCAGGATTTGTTAATTGGTCTGAATTAATGAGTGAAATTGCTCATGATCTTGGATTAGATATTGGCGTGGAAAGTGACCTCGTTTCTTTAGCTCAATATCATGTGAATGAGAACCAGACGAGATCCAAGATCAATAGAAAGATACTTGAAGAGTTTACTGAAGATACGGAAGAAACTGGTAATCATAGAATAATAGCTAGATTACCTATTTCTTCTGTATGGACAACGAWCTATGATCCTCTATTGGAAAATACGTTTCTTAAAGAAAACAAAGTTGCAGATATAAAATATAACAACAAACAATTGTTGACTAATAGACCAAAACGGGATGTAGTTGTATACAAAATGCACGGTGACGTTACGAATGCAGATGATGCCATTATTACAAAAGAGCAGTATGAACAATATCACCAGACTCATGAACCATTTATAAATGCTTTAACTGGCGAACTTACTACAAAGACTTTTTTGTTTTTAGGGTTTAGTTTTACAGACCCAAATTTAGATTATGTATTAAGTCGTTTGAATTTTAGAT